>CADBNM010000116.1 GCA_902796055.1 Oscillospiraceae bacterium | reverse complement strand
TCCTACAGCAAAACGCTTGCTCAAATAATGGAAATGCCCACATGGACGGAAGGCGTTATTAATAAAAACGAAAGTTTTGTTTTGCTTGACGGAAAGTGGAACGATTACAGCAACGAATCTTTCAGAGATACTTTCTTCGGCAAAGGCTCTTCAATGCTTATGAGTTTTGATAACTTACCGATTAAAGGCTTTTGCACCAAAAAAGAAGACAACATCAAATTAAGCGTACTCGGAAACGACGAAATCGTAGTAGGAGCAGAAAATCCGACAAAAATAGCTGTAAGATTTAAAGGAAATGTTGACTTCACAGGCTTTGATGCTCCCGATATTCACTGGGCTCTCGCTGAAGGCGGAGAAAAGGCATTTACAATTCAAACAAATGAAGATAACCCGTACTCTGCATATATTTCAGCTAAGGACTATGCCTCTTCCTATCTTTACATCACTGTTGACGGCGTAGGCACCACCGTTGTACCGATAGAAACCAACAAATTGGCTGTATGCTCACTCACATTGTATGATGAAAATATCAGGTATGACGGCAAGGCTAAAAAGCCCAAAATAACCGTTGAAGATGAAAACGATGATGTTATACCTGCAAGCCGCTATAATATTACATACAAGAACAATGTAAATGCCGGTACCGCTACCGTTTATATTAAAATTAAGCCCGGCGATGCCAAATACAATGGCGACATAAGCACAACCTTTGAAATTCTAAAAGGCATTAACCCGCTTAAAGTAACAGGTAAAAAAGTAACCTTCAAAGCATCAAGCCTTAAGAAGAAGGCTCAGGCGGCCGGCGCTTCGAAGATTATTAAGCTTACTAAAAAAGGCGTTGGCAAGCACACCTTCTCGCTTGTATCCGCTACTAAAGCAAAGAAAAACTTTAAATCAAAGTTTGTTTTAGCCTCAAACGGCAAGCTCGTGGTAAAGAAAGGCACTGCTAAGGGTACATATTTACTCAAAGTAAAGGTTACGGCAGCAGGAAACAAAAACTATTATAAAACCGCTAAATACGCAGTTGTAAGAGTTGTAGTAAAATAGACGCAACAAACGAAATATTCCCCGTTCGGTAAATTCCGAACGGGGATTGTTTTAATATGTGAGTCATTTCAACCGAAGCGAAGAAATGTTTTAAAGATTTCTCTGCCGCGCTCGGAATGACCGAAAATATTATTGTTTTTTATTTTTCTTTGCCACCAACTCTTTTACATCTGCCGCAGCGAATATTCCGCAGACGATAACGACAAGCGCACACGCTATAGGCAAGGGCTTTAGCATTGAATAGTCTTTTAAAATTATCATACTGAAAACTATTGACCATGCCGCATAGGTTATATTCAGAGCCATTGATTTTGACGCGCCTATTCTTGAAATTGAATTGTAGTAACACAGATAAGATACTGTAGCAAACAGCGCCGCAAGCGCAATCGTGGGGATGAGCATACCCGTGCCGCCTGTGAAAAGCTTTACCGTGAAGCCCCAGCCCTTTATAATCGGCAGGATAATAATGCCGTAAACAAGCGCGGAGGTGGTCTGCCTGATTTGCAGAGCGTATTCACGCTTAACGCTCGGGTCCTTCATACTCTTTGCAAGAATTACCGCCTCTATCCCCCAGCCGAACGCACACATCAGCGCGCCTATTGCGCCGAGCAGAAAGTTATCTATTTTAATGTCGGGCGTATAGCTCAAGCCGTAAACGCCTACGAGCGTAAGCCCTAAGAGCACCCAGCGGTACCACTGCATTTTTTCTTTAAGAAAGAAGTAAGCTAAAATTGCGCCTATTGCGGGATATACCGCGCTCGCCACCGCGCCGATTGACGAGCCTAAATATTTGATTGCAAGCACATAACCCGTCATACCCACGGGACCGCCGATTACTGCGGCGAGCATTACCATTTTACCCGATTTTGTTTTAAGTGCGCCCCAAACATTTTTGAGATTTCCTCTTACGCCGTTATATATGCAAATCCATATTGCAGAGCAAAGGTCATGCAAAAAGGTGCTTACAAACGGCGCTAAGAATATAGCCTGTTTTGTTGATGTGAACGGCGACATACTCATGGCAATACCAAGTATCACCGTTTCGAGCGCCCAGGTTATTCCTGCAAAAACGCCAAAAATCATAGTTGTTCTCCTATACCCGTTGATACTCTTAATTATACTAAAACTGCGCCTAATCGTCAATACGGTTGTTGACTTATCAAAAACTTAGTTGTATTATTATAATAGGATAATTTTTAATTAAGGGGAAACACAAATGGGAAAAACAGTATTTATAGACTCTTACAAGTCTAAACTATCTGTCAGAGAAACACAAAGGGGTATCAGATTTATTAAAGACACTTTCCAGAAAAAACTCTCGGAAGCGTTAAATCTTGAATACATATCCGCTCCGCTTTTTCTTAAAAAAGGCAGAGGTCTTAACGACGATTTGAACGGCGTTGAGCGCAAGGTGCACTTCGATTTAAAGGAAATCGAGGGCGAATACGAAATAGTGCAGTCGCTTGCAAAGTGGAAGAGATATGCGCTTTATAAGTACAACTTCGGCGTTGGCGAAGGTCTTTATACTAATATGAACGCTATCAGGCGCGACGATGATATGGACAATATTCACTCCGTCTATGTTGACCAGTGGGATTGGTGCAAGGTCATCAGCCGCGAGCAGAGAAACGAGGAATACTTAAAAGAAACGGTTATCAAAATAGTGAATGCTATCGCGGACACTCAAGACGAGCTGCAAAAGCTCTTCCCTGTACTTAAGCATAAAATCAAGCGAGAGGTTCACTTTGTTACAAGTCAAGAATTAGAGGACAAATATCCCGACCTTACTCCAAAGCAAAGAGAAAAGGAAGAAACAAAGAAGTACGGCACAATCTTCGTTATGCAAATAGGCGGACTTTTAAAAAGCGGCATTAAGCACGACGGAAGAGCGCCCGACTATGACGATTGGAAGTTGAACGGCGACCTGATTTTCTGGAACTCGGTGCTCGGCGAACAAATTGAAATTTCTTCAATGGGTATCAGAGTTGACGCCGAAAGCCTTGTAGCACAACTCAAAGCCGAAGGCAAAGAAGACAAATTGGCTCTTGAATTCCAAAGCGGTATTTACTCGGGCAGATTTCCGCTTACAATAGGCGGCGGCATAGGTCAGTCAAGACTTTGCGTGCTGCTGCTTGAAAAGTTGCACATAGGTGAGGTACAGTGTTGCGTATGGCAACCCGAAATAAAGGCTGAGTGTAAGGATAGAGGAATAAATCTGTTGTAATGAAATCTGCTTCGCAGATGAAATCACTTCGTGATGAAATCTTGCGTTGCAAGATGAAATCCGCACTCCGTGCGGATGAAGGGCGGAACCCTTTACGAGGACCGTCCCTTTTGTCAGCACAGCCGACATTTCCCCGCACTGCGGGGAATAACCCTCATCCGATTATAAGTGATTTGTCAAACTAAGTGCAACACATTTTAAGCTCTAAGTCCCATAAATCTTGAGCAGAATGAAAATTTAAAACTTTACG
>CADBNM010000115.1 GCA_902796055.1 Oscillospiraceae bacterium | reverse complement strand
CGTAAAGTTTTAAATTTTCATTCTGCTCAAGATTTATGGGACTTAGAGCTTAAAATGTGTTGCACTTAGTTTGACAAATCACTTATATTACTATTTATAATGTGTATTTATGGAAGGATTTTTTGCCTTTTTTGACGATTAATTCTTTTTCAACATCCGCTTTAGCGATTTTGGCGGTAGGATTGGTCTGCTTTTCATCGTTCACGCTTACGCCGCCTTGTTGAACAAGCCTTCTCGCTTCGCCGTTTGACTTTGCGAGTCCGCCTTTAACCATAAGTGCCAAAAGTCCGATTTCGCCGTTTTCATCAAAATCCTCTGCACCGAGCACGGTTGTGGGCATATTAGAAGTATCTGCATTACCGCCAAAGAGCGCCTTTGCCGCTTCTTGAGCCTTTTGGGCTTCCTCCTCGCCGTGAACAAGATTTGTAAGTTCATATGCTAAAATTTCTTTTGCCTTATTAAGCTCGCTGCCTTCCCATTTTTCCATTTTCTCTATTTCTTCAAGCGGCAGGAAGGTAAGCATTTTCAAGCACTTAATAACATCGGCATCATCAACATTTCTCCAATACTGATAGAAGTTATAAGGGCTTGTCTTTTCGGGGTCGAGCCATACGGCGCCCGACTGGGTTTTACCCATTTTCTTGCCCTCGGAGTTGAGAAGCAAAGTGATAGTCATAGCGTAAGCATCCTTGCCAAGCTTCTTTCTTATAAGCTCTGTGCCGCCAAGCATATTCGACCACTGGTCGTCACCGCCAAACTGCATATTGCAACCATAATCGGTATAAAGGCGGTAAAAATCATAACTTTGCATTATCATATAGTTGAACTCTAAGAAGGAAAGTCCCTTTTCCATTCTCTGCTTATAGCACTCTGCAGTGAGCATTTTATTAACGCTGAAGCAAGCGCCGATATCACGAAGAAAATCAACATAATTCAGACCGAGCAGCCAATCGGCGTTATTAACCATTCTTGCTTTGCCTTCGCCGAATTCAATAAAACGGCTCATCTGCTTTTTAAAGCAATTACAGTTGTGCTGTATGGTTTCGGGCGTCATCATTTGGCGCATATCCGTTCTGCCCGAGGGGTCGCCTATCATAGCCGTGCCGCCACCGATAAGCGCGATAGGTTTATTGCCCGCCATCTGCAGTCTTTTCATAAGGCAAAGCGCCATAAAGTGACCTACATGAAGGCTATCGGCAGTCGGGTCAAATCCGATATAGAAAACGGCTTTACCCTCGTTTATCAGCTCCTTAATTTCTTCTTCGTCCGTTACCTGAGCAATCAAGCCTCTGGCAACAAGTTCATCATAAGTTGTCATCACTAAACTCCTTTAACATTTCTTGAGCATTTTTTAGCATTAATTCGCTTATATTCATACCGCCCATAATTCTTGCAAGTTCGTATTTTCTGCCGTCCGCACTCAACGGCTGAACATTGGTATAGGTTCTGCCGTCGGTAACCTGCTTATGGATAAGAAAATGCGTTTTTGCCATCGCCGCAATCTGCGCCAAATGAGTTACGCAAATTACCTGGGCGTTTTTACTTACCTGTTTTAGCTTCAAGCCTACCTTCTGCGCCGCTCTGCCGCTTACGCCGCTGTCAATTTCATCAAAAATAAGCGTAGGCACAGACTCTTTTTCGCCGAGCACAGCGCGAAAAGCAAGCATTATTCTTGAAAGCTCACCGCCCGAAGCAACATTCGCCAAGGGTTTCAGGCTTTCGCCCGCATTTACAGAAATAAGAAATCTGATTTCGTCAATGCCCCGTTTTGTGATTGCGCCCGAAGTGAAATTCACTTCAAACTTCGCCGACGGCATATCAAGAAAAGATAATTCGCTTTCAACCCTTTTTTCAAACTCTCGAGCGCTCTTTTTGCGCTCGTCCGAAAGCTTTAGGGCTAAATTATATGTAAGCTCCTTTGCCGACTCGAATTCCTCTTCGAGTTCTCTTTTTCTTTTATCGGCAAATTTAATATCCTTTAACTGCTTCTTTGCTTGTTCGAGGTATTCGAGTATCTCGGCATCGCTTTTACCATAGCGGTTTGAAAAGTCATAGTAAACCGACAGCCTCTCCTCGACCTCGTTAAGCTTTTCGGGCGACATATCAAGATTATAAAGTTTCTCTCTTATCGCTTCTTCGGCTGTATTTACCGACTCCGCCGCCTGAGCGAGGATTTTATTTATATCCGCTAATTCCTCACTATTGAGCGCTGATACCTTTGCATATGCGCCGTTTATAAGCGATAGTGCGCCCGAGCTTTCATCGTCGCCCGATATATTCATTTTAGCAAAACTCAGCGCCTCATAAATGCTTTCAAGCGAATTAAGCAGTTTCTTCTGCTTTAAAAGCTCATCTTTTTCGCCCGGCTTAATATCGGCTTTTTCGATTTCATCAATTTCGTATTCGAGCCTTGAAAGTTCTTTTTGCTTTTCTTCTTCTGACACATTCAAAGCCTTTAATTGCCGCATTATTTCAACAAGATGCGAATAAGCGGCGCGATATTCGGAAATCAGGTCAGGTCTATCCATTATCTCGTCAATATACAGGTAATGCCTGTCCTCATCAAGCAGCTTTTGGCTGTCATGCTGACCGTGAACATTAACGAGCAGCTCGCCTAAGCCTTTCATAACCGCCGCTGTTACAGGCTTTGAGTTAATTCTGCAGGAGCTTTTTCCCTCCGCCTCAATTCGGCGCTGCAGAATCAAATCATCGCTGCCCAAATCAATATCAATATCATCAAGATAGTTTATCACTTCGTCCGAAACCTCGGAAAAAACAGCAATAACAAGCGCTTTTTTAGCGCCTGTTCTGACTAAATCTCTTGAAGTACGCAGACCTAAAACGGCGTTGAGCGAATCAATGATTATCGACTTACCTGCACCCGTTTCACCCGTGAGAACATTAAAGCCTTCACCAAATTCAATCGACACCTTTTCTATTACCGCTATATTCTCAATTTCAAGACTTTTTAACATAATATCACTTGTTAATTAATTTCGATATTTCTTCGCTCGCTTCTGCTGCTAACTCTTCACTTTTGCAAACGGCAAAAATAGTATCGTCGCCGGCAATAGTGCCGAGGATGCCGTTCCAAGACATTGAATCTACTGCAGCGCAAGCAGCGTTTGCCATGCCGGAATATGACTTTAAGACGAGCATATTGCCCGCATAATCAACGCTTATGACGGAATCGCGGAAAATGGAAATAAACTTTGATTTATTCTCGCTTCCACCGTTATCGCGCTCAACATATTTGTATCCGCCGAAGTCGGACACAACCTTAATCAAATCAAGCTCTTTAATATCCCTCGAAATAGTTGCCTGAGTTACATTAAAGCCCTCTTTTTGAAGCATTTTCATTAAAACATCTTGATTTTCGATATCAAATTTTTTAATCAGTTCAAGTATTTTCTTTAATCTTTTCTTTTTCATCATTCTTTCCTCAGGCTTCGTTTCTTTCTATCATTTTTTCTTTGAGTATTTCATAAAAGCCCTGTTTCTTAATGGTTATAAAATCAATCGTTGTAGCTGCTTTTTTGATAATAACCTCGCTATCATACGGTATTTCAACAGGCTCTCTTGAATCTGTAACAAGCGACATAGGTCGCGGGTCATTGTAATCGGAAGTATTCCTCAAAACCAAGGTGCTTTCGCTTGAACATACTATACTCCTTGCAGTTAAGGAATGAGAACAAACGGGAGTGAAAATTATACACTCGATAAACGGGTCAACAACAGGTCCGCCCGCACTCATTGAATAGGCGGTTGAGCCTGTAGGCGTTGAAACAATTATGCCGTCCGCCCTATGCCTCGCAAGATGTCTGCCGTCAAGCTCGGCGCTTACATCAATCATACGCAAAGAATTGCATCTGCCTATAAGCGCGTCGTTAACGCACAAATCGGAATAAATGATTTTACCGTCCTTGTTTTTAATTGTTGCCTCCAAAGCCATTCTTTTGTTGACGATGTATTTCCCCTCAACAAGCGAGCGAAGGTGCGATATCTCGGTTTTTTCAAGACCGCTTAAAAAGCCGAGATGTCCTCCGTTTATACCCAAAATAGGCTTTTTCCGCTTTGCGGCATCCGAAGCGTGCTTGGTAACGGTACCGTCGCCGCCGACAACTATCACAACATTGCAGTCATCAATAATGTTATCGTAGCTGCCGAAACTAACAAGTTCCGGATTGTCAATATACTTCTTTTGCTTTTTTGAAACAAGTATCTTTGTGCCGTAAGACGACAACTCACTAATAATATCATTGGTTATTTTAACTGTATCACCGTAAGGAATATCAGCTATAAGTGCAACTTTCAAATTGAATGCGACCTTTCTACCGTATTTGCTATATCAATTTCACTGCATAAATTAGGTTCTTCGCTTTTCTGCAAGTAAATTAAGTATTCAATATTACCCTCGGGACCTCTAATGGGACTATAAGAAAGCCCTAAGACGGAAAATCCGTTTTCCAAGGAAAAAGCAACTATTTTTTCTATTACTTCAATATGAGTGCTTTTTTCTCTGACTACGCCTTTTTTGCCAACCTTTTCCTTGCCGGCTTCAAACTGCGGCTTGATTAGAGCTACACAATACTTATCATCACCCAAAAAGCCGCGAAGCACAGGCAAAATTTTAGTTAGTGAAATAAAAGAAACATCAATACTTGCAAAATCTATTTCTTCGCCGACCTGCTCGCTTGTTAAATACCTGAAATTTGTTCTTTCGAGATTTATTACTCTTTCATCCGTTCGCAGTTTCCAAGCAAGTTGACCGTAGCCAACATCAATAGAATAAACTTTTTTGGCGCCGTTTTGGAGCATACAGTCGGTAAAACCGCCGGTTGACGCGCCAATATCCATACAGACCTTTTCACTTAAGTCAATCGGAAAAACGCTAATCGCCTTTTCAAGCTTATAACCGCCGCGCGAAACATAAGGCATAGCCTTGCCCCTGAACTCAATGAGATCCTCTTCGTTTACGCTCTCGCCGCTTTTTAGCGCTTTAACATTATTAACATAAATTTCCCCTGCCATAATCATCGCCTTGGCGCGCTCTCTTGAAGGAGCAAGCCCTCGCTGATGAACGGCAACATCAAGCCTTATTTTCGCCACTGTTTTCTATATCTCTTTTCATACTGTTAATATCTAAGCCAAACATCGCAAGCTGTTCATCAACGCTCGCCGGCTCAACAAATTCTTCATCAACGGCAGTTAATTTGAATTCACCATCAAAGCCTGACGCCTCAAGCAAAGCTGAAAAATGCTCGCCTATACCGCCTGCGCGCATACTTTCTTCATAAAAATGAATCTCTTGAAACTGCTTAGCGTAGTTAACGGCTTTTTCGCTTATCGGCTTAATTGTGTTTAGTTTTAAGAGGCTTATTTCTTCGCCGGCGGCATTAAGTGTTTCCACCGCTTTATAGGCATTTGCAAATATTCTGCCGAAGGTTACAACAAGTTTTTTCTTTTTATCCGATTTAAAATACAGGCTGTAATCGCTGTCTTCGGCTGTGACATTTTCGCTGAGTTTATACTCGCCGCCCCTCGGATAGCGTATTGCAACCGGACAGTTTTCTTTATAAATAGCTCTATACATCATATGATTGAGTTCTTCATATGAAGCAGGAGCAAAGATTTTAATATGCGGTATGCTTATTAGCATAGGTATATCAAATACTCCCTGATGTGTTTGACCGTCATCTCCCACAAAGCCGGCTCTGTCTATCGCAAAAATCACTTTAAGCTTTTGAAGAGAAACATCATGAATAATTTGGTCGTAAGCTCTTTGAAGGAAGGTGCTGTAAACCGCAAACACGGGTATCATACCGTTTTTTGCAAGACCCGAGGAGAATGTTACTGCATGCTGTTCGGCAATGCCGACATCAAAATATCTGTCTGCAAAGCGAGAGGAAAACTCCTCAAGTCCCGTTCCCGAAGGCATTGCGGCTGTAACAGCGCAAATTCTTTTATCCTTCTCGGCGAAGGAACATATAGCTTCGCTGAATGCTTTTGAAAAGTTCATTTTTGACGGCGGTACCTTACCCGTAAATTTATCAAAAGAGCCGACGCCGTGATAAAGAGTCGGATTTGCTTCGGCAGGATGATAGCCCTTACCCTTTATTGTGTTAACATGGACAATAGTTGCCTGCCCTCTGAGTTTGGCAATCTCAAATATATCTTCTAATCTGTGAAGAGAATGACCGTCAACAGGTCCCAAATATGCATAACCTAAATCCTCGAAGAAAGTTGAATGATACAATACGCCTTTCAACGCATATTTATACTTCATAAGCTTTCTTCTGAGCCATTGGCCAATAAGAGGAATATGCACAAGCACTTTTTCAAAGCGCATTTTGCTTCTGTAATAGCCCTTAGTCGAGCGAATTTTAGCAAGGTTTGCCGCAAGCGACGAACCGTTTTTTGATATGGACATCTGATTATCGTTGATAACAATAATCAGATTATCGGAATCCGCATACGCATTGTTTAAGCCTTCGTATGCCTCGCCGCCGGTCATAGAGCCGTCACCTATAACGGCTATCACATAGCCCTTTTCGCCCTTGATTTTCTTGGCTTTCGCAAGACCGTAAGCTGCGGAAATCGAAGTGCTTGAATGCCCGCTGTAGAACACATCGTGCTCGCTTTCCTCGGGATTTGTAAAGCCCGTTATGCCGCCTTTTTTTCTTAAAGTTGAAAACTTCTTGTATCTTCCCGTTAAAAGCTTATGAGAATAGCACTGATGTCCCACATCCCAAACAATTTGGTCTTCGGGAGAATTGAACATTTTATGTAAAGCAACAGTTAACTCTACACAGCCTAAATTAGACGCAACATGACCGCCGTTTACCGCGGTAGTAGTAATTATTTCATCCCTAAGCTCACAGCACAGCTCGTTTAGTTGCTCATTATTAAGTTTTTTTACATCATCGGGAGAATTTATATTCTTCAAATATTTATAATTATTCATAATAAACTTAAAAATTTAATATTTAATGAATGTATAGTATATCATAGTGAATAATTAAGTTCAACCATTTTATTTTTCTCTTTTCAAAAGTTCACGCGCAAGTTCGCTTAAAAAATCTGCTTTTGTACCGTAAGGCTCAATGCAAGCAAGTGCTTCACAAGTAAGCCTGTCGGCAAGTTGCTTTGCTTTTTCAAGACCGAGAAGAGAGACATAAGTCGATTTATTATTACTTTCGTCACTGCCGATAGGCTTGCCGAGCTTCTCAAAAGAGCTTGTTTTATCCAAAATATCATCAACAACCTGAAAGCACAGACCGATTTTTTCACCAAAGAGACGAGCATTTTCAATATCGCTTTCGCTGCCGCCGCCTAAAACCGCGCCAATTTTGCAAGCGGCTATAATCATTGCGCCCGTTTTTAAATCCTGTAGTTTTTTAAGCCGTTCAAGTGAAATTTGCTTATTTTCGCTTAAAAGGTCGATAGCCTGTCCGCCTATCATTCCGTCAACACCACTTGCGCTCGAAAGTATTGCACCGCATTTCATTGACGGCTCGGCTTCAACATCGCCGAACTTGCCGAAAATTATTTCAAATGCAAGGTTAAGTAAACCGTCGCCTGCAAGAAGCGCATATTCTTCGCCGAATTTCTTATGGCATGACGGCTTGCCACGCCTGTAATCGTCGTTATCCATACAAGGTAAATCATCGTGAATTAAACTGTAGGTATGTATCATTTCAATAGCACAGGCATAAGGTAAGGCATAATTTATATCAAATTCTTCGCCTGAAAGCATATCGCAAAAAGCAAGAGCAAGCACAGGTCTAATTCTTTTGCCGCCTATCATCAAGGAATATTCCATTGCCTCGCTGACAACGCTTTTTTCTTCAATGCCCTCAATATAATCTTTGAGCTTTTTTTCGACAGCTTTTGAATAAAAATAAAGTTTCGTGTTAAAGTCCATCAGCTTCTCCTACTCATTTTTAAGCTTTTTTTCTTTTTTTTCGAGATAATCCTCGCAGAATTTAGAAAGCTTTATTCCCTTTTCGTACAGTTCAAACGCTTTATCAATATCTGTTTCGGGATTTTCAAGCATTTTAACTGTTTGTTCAAGTTCCTTCATCGCCTGTTCATATGTCATTTTATTGTCCATTTTTACCTCCGAAGGTTTCAAGCACCGAGCATTTTGCCGAGCCTTCACTAAATTGTATATCTATAGTATCATTTGGTAGTATTTGTTCCGACTTAGTTATGGCTGTATCTGCTTTTTTGACAACGGAATATCCCCTCGCCATAACCTTTAAGGGACTGAGTGAATCAAGCCTTGCCACATAGCTTACCAAGTCCATTCTTGCTTTTGAAAGCTTTTCCGAATAAGCTTTTTCACATTTATCGCCTAAGGAAGCAAGCAACATTCTTTGCTCATCAAGAATAAACTTAAGATTTTTCAGCCCGGCTTTCGACTTTAATGCTTCAAGCTCAAGGCGTTCTTTATTGATTTTAGAAATAAGGCATGAGCGCAAATTAGTTTTCAACTCGGAAATATGCGCTTTAACATCGCTTATATCAGGCACGGCTATTTCCGCAGCCGCAGAAGGCGTTGGAGCCCTTAAATCTGCTACAAAATCCGCAATAGTAAAATCAGTTTCGTGCCCTATACCGGTAATTACGGGTATTTCGCTCTTCGCAACTGCCAAAGCGACAGCCTCGCTGTTAAACGCCCATAAATCTTCAATAGAGCCGCCGCCCCTTGCTAAAATAATCACATCGCAGTTATTCAAATTATTCAGCTTTTCCAATGCTGCAATTATTTGCCCCGAAGCAAACTCGCCCTGAACTGTTACAGGCTCCAAATGCACCTCGGCTATAGGATAACGGCGGGATAAGACATTTTTTATGTCCCTGATTGCCGCACCCGTGGGAGAGGTTATAACCCCTATCGACGACGGATATTTCGGAATGGGATTTTTGAGTTTATCATCAAACATTCCCTGCGCTTCAAGCTTTTTCTTTAGCTGCTCAAAAGCAAGATTGAGTCCGCCGAGCCCTTTAGGCTGAATATCCTCAACATAGAGTTGGTACACGCCGTCCCTTTCAAAAACGCTTAGCCTCGCCTTGACAAGAACGAGCATACCGTTTTCTGGCTCAAATTTGACCTTCGACGCATAAGTATTAAACATAACGGCCTTAACAACCGCTTTTTCATCCTTAAGCGAAAAGTAAAAATGCCCCGTTCTGTAATGATTTGTGAAATTAGATATTTCACCGCTGACATATATGCTTCTGAAAACAGGAATTTCATCAAAAAGTCCTTTGATGTAATTATTAAGTTGACTGACAGTTAAAACTAAGCTCTCCATTTTAAATAACCGTAAATCGCGACTCCCGAAGCATTATCCGAAGAGTATTCGGGCTCGGAGAAATACGCATTTAAGCTTTCACTTAACCTTTTGCTTATAATTGAATTAGACATTACTCCACCGGCAAAGAATAACGGTAAAACGCCGTATTTTTCTTTAAGCGCAAAAGCCGACTTTTCAAGTGTGTTTGCAATATAATCAATGACGAATTTTGCGACATCTTCCCGGTTTTCACCGTCGGCAATCATTTTTAATGCAAGATTTTCCATGCCCGAAAGCGAAAAGTTTTCGTCTTTAAAAGAAGCCGCTTTCTTAAAAGCTTTTTCGCTTTTACAAGCAAGTGCGTCCACATATTTTCCGGCAGGAAAATCAAAACCCAACTTCACGCCTATTCTGTCAACAGCCTGTCCCGCTTTTAAATCAAGGCTTTCGGCGACAACCTGTGCTTTAATAACGCTTTCGTCAGGACGAACCAACAAAGCCTGGGTCGTTCCGCCGGAAATATGATAACAAATAAAATCCTTATTAACCGTATCAAGCGAACGGCACGAATAAAGACAAGCTAATATATGACCTTTTTGGTGAGTGGTTTTATAAAGCGGAAGCGAAAGCGCCGCCGCAATTGATCTTGCCACGCTTACTCCTGCCAAAAAGCAAGGCATATATGAGCCTTCTTTACTGCATGGCTTATTTGACACAGCTACTGCTACGAGTTCACATTTACACTTATCAAATGCCCGGGAAATCATTTCAGGCAGTGCAACGGTATGATGAAATACAGCATCACTTTGCCTGATACCTCTCTCTCCCTTTTTAATCGGCAAAAGCTTTTTTAAGGAGAGTACAACTTTGCCGTTTGACGCATCTACCAGCGCAACGCTTGTTGTGTAATTAGAAGTATCAATACCTAAAACACACTTCATCATTTGCTCCTGACAACCGAGCCGAGCAGTCCGTTAATAAAAACATAATCGTTTTCCGAACCGAATTTCTTGGCAAGCTCGACCGCTTCATTAACGGAAACACTGTCCGGTACATCATCTAAAAACAGTATCTCAAAAATTGCTATTCTTAAAATAGCGAGCGTCGTTTTGGGAAGTCTGCCGATTTTCCAGTTTTTATTTAGATTGACTGAAATAACCTCGTCAAGCTTTTCTTTATTATCCTTAACGCCATTAATAAGCAGCAAGGAATACTCGTCGTTCTCATATTCCTGAGCAGCCAATGCGTTTTCGACCAGTTCTTCCGCACTCTGTTCGCCGAAGCAATCGCTGAAAAGTATTGAAAATGCCTGCTCTCTTGCCTGAGTTCTTTTCATATTTCCTCCGAAAAAATACCTCGCGCCGTTAAAGCGTGAGGTACAGTTTTTAAGAGAAGATATTTTAAAGGTACACAAACGAAATAACGGGCATAAATTAATATGCCCATATTATACCAAATATTTTATTTTATATCAAGTAATTATTTTAAAGGAGAAACGCTGATATTTTCACCCTTAACATTTGCCTTATTTGCGACGATTTCTTTAATCTGAAGCGCAAGGGTTTCGTTTAACTGCTTTTCGGGAACTATAACTTCGCAGCTTTTATCGCCCAAAACTACCATACATTCGCTAATACCTTTAGCAAGAATCAGAGTTTCAATATCATTTTCAAGCGAAGCACGCTCGGATAACTTTGAATAGGTTTCAACCGCCGCTTTCTTTTCGTCGCTCGTCGCTTTCTCGTTATCAATAACAGCGTTTAATTCCTTCATTGTATTATCTCTAAGCTTTTCTCTTTTTAATTTGCTCTCATTAAAATAATCGTTTTTGGCGGTTGTTGCGCTCACATACTGTGCCTGACCGAGAGACTCCTCGGCAGTTGTGCGCTGCTTTTTAAGCGAAGCAGATACACTCTGTGAATTCAAAAACCAATTTAGAAACAACGCAACCCCCAAAACCAAAACCATTGCCGCCGCGATATATTTTCTTATCGCTTTTCCTTTTTTTTCATCGGTTTTTACTTTTGTATTATTCATTTTGTCCTCCTTTTACTACGCTGATATTGGCGCTTGATATGCCAAGACCTGCGCTCACACAGTCTATTACCGACTGTTTTACATTTATGTTGTCGGCTCCGCCGCAAACAACAATTACACCTCTGACAAAAGGCTCTATTTCTTTTTCAAGCAATGCCTGCTGTCCGTTGTCGTCTAATATGACATGCTTTGAGGAATCGCTGTAAGACGACGACTCTTTTGCGTCGCTTGCGCTCGACTCTCTGTCGGCGGTATAAATATTTTGAACGGAGCTTTCAAGTGTTACCATAACCTTGCAGGAACCAATGCCGTCTATTTCGGATAAAATCTGCTCGAGACGCTTTTCAATTCCGCTCTCATATTGCTCTGTGTCAAGCTGCTCCGAAGCAGAAGGGGCATCGTCGGTCTTGGAAGATGAGAAGCTGTCGCTGATAAATATTCCTGCGATTGCTATCAAGCCGGCAATTATAATAATTTTTATAAGTTTTTCTCTTGATAGATTTTTAATGTTTTTTAATCTTTCAAGCATTTTCTCTCACCGAACAATCAAGTTTAAATTCTTTTTTTATGTAGTCATATATTTTTTGCTTTTGATGAGAAGGAACGCCTGTCACTATCACTTCACTAATAAATATGCCTGCATTCTTATCTGTATTCATACTTATTTCCACCTCATTGAAATCAAAGCCTTTTTTATTTAGAGCCTGTTCGATTTTTTCTTTAACGCTTCTCGCGGCAGCGCTAAGTTGCATTTGCTTTAAATACTCTCGCGACTCGGAATACGAAACTGTTGTGGCTTCGCTTTTAAAATCCATATCCAAATTTAATCTTTTTCCGTTAGCGAACGGGTTTAGAAGTACGGCGATAAAAAATGTTCCGAGCATAAAATTGAGCACCTTTGAGGCTGAAAAATCAGGCTTAATAAATGAAATTATCGCCCCGATTACGCAAGCCGCCGCCAAACTCATCGCCCATATTTTAATACTGTTCAATTTGTTCCTTTCACCGACATCAGCATGCCGAAGTTAATTATAAAAATCAATGCCGAAAGCACTAAAATTATTACCATCACCAAAACCGCCTGCGACATATTCTTAAATATGTTTTTCAGACTTTCAACGCCGAGCATCTCACTTAAAAGCATTGCAGCGCTAAGCGAAACGAACCAAAGAACGCTCTCACAAAAACAGGGTAAAAAAATCGCCGTTAACGCCGCTATTCCAAAGCCGCTTATTACATTTTTAGTTAGTGAAAGCGAAGAAATTACTGCCGTTGCGGAATCACTTATAGCATTGCCAATTATAGGGACAAAATTTCCCGTAACCACCTTAACCGCTTTGACACTGACTTCATCCGCACTAACGCCTATGCTGCTTTTAATGCCTAACACGGCAAAAAACACCGTGGCTAAAAATGAATATGCAACACTTAGATATTTTCTTATTGCGGCAACTATTTTATCCACTGCAAAATCCGTATCCATACAGCCGAGCACTCCTATAGCTAAAAGCATATTGAAAATCGGAAGAAAGACATGAACGGATAGGGCTGAAATTGCCTGGGAAAGAAAAACCGCTCCGGCGTTAAATACATTCGAACTTATAACCTTTCCCTGAGCCGCAAGCAAGGCACAGCCTATCGGTATAACCGCTATTGTGAACGACGCAGCTACAGCGACTGTGCTGCCAATTGCCGAAATGCACGCGGCAAGCGGCTTTAAAGCTATTGCCAAAACTGCAAGTGAAGCGCATAAATTAAATATTACCGACGCTTTTGATTTTAACACGCCTTCACCGAGAGATATGCTTAAGGAAGAAATAAACACAACACAAACCAACACAAAAAAAGACTTCAATACCGAAGATAATTTGAATTTAAACATTTCCAAAAACGAGTGCATAAAAGACTCAAACGATATATTGAACACACTTTCGGCGCTAATTTCATCAAGTCCTAAATCGCTCAGTATCTTCTTTGTTTCGGTTTGCATTTTATCATATTGCTCATATATTCCGCTTGCTTTAATCTGCTCATCGCTTTCGCTGCTTTCGGCATAGCAATTAATAAAGAGAATCGGCAAGAGCACAATTAAAACGCTTATTGATAACAGCTTTTTCATCCTTTAATCATTCCCGAAACAATTTCCAACACACTTTTAAAAACAGGAAAGCTTATAACAATAATTATAATCTTGCCTGCCAATATAATTTGTCCTGCGAGCGCGGTATGAGAAGCGTCATTACATATATCCGATGAAAACTGAGTTATGAGACAAACTCCAAGACACTTCAAAATTATTTTAAAATACGAAAAATCCAAGCCTGTGTAAACAAAAATATCTTCTATTCCGCCTATTATTTTCACGCTCAAGCCAACACAAATTACGGCTATAACAACCGAGCCCGCAACAAGCAGCATCACCGCAAAGCTTTCACCTGTTTTTTTTAGGCTTAACGCGCAAACGCTTACCGCGACTGCTATAATGCCAAGCTTAATAATCATAAATCAAATATACTTTTGACTGCGGAGAAAAGCTCGGCAATCTGCGGAATAATCATCATTAAAACCACAATAAGACCCGCTATAGTAATAATCATGGCGTGCTCTTCCCTACCCGAGCGCACTAAAATTTGATTTAATACGGCGACAATTATACCTATTGCCGCAATTTTAAAAATAAAATTAATATCCATTTTTACTCCTTGTATTTTCATTCACAGGCGCTTAAATCAGAATGACAAACACCGCTGCTGCCAAAAGCACGGAAAGCTTTGTTACAAGCTTGCTTTTTTCTTTATACTCCTCACTTAACCGAGCCTGCTCGGCTGAGAAAAGCTCTTTATGATTTTTAATATGTTTTAACTGCTCCTCTTCACCGCTTGTACCGAAAGAAACAAAAAAAGAAATAATCAATTCCTTTTGCTTTTGAGTTAAATCCTTATTATTCTTTAGTTTCACCTCAACATCTTTATAAACCGGTTCTTTACAGCCGCTCAGAAAATCGGGTGAATCGGCATTAAGCTTATTAAACTTTTTAACTATTTGCGCTACGGTTATTGAACTATAAGAGACCTCGGAATACGCGAATGAAAGAAAGCTTAAAAACTGTTCGCCGTCTTTGACACGGTTTTTGTATTTATATAAGATTATTCTTGAAAACGCAATTATACAGCAGCTCAATATCAAGAGAAACACATATTTCATAAGCTCTTTATTTCCTTTATCTTTCCAAGCTCGGCATTATTTCCCAAGCACACTGCCCACCCGAAAAATCCGCTTTCCAACAGCTTTCGGCACTGCTCTCTTTTTGCCGCTTCCTCAAAACTGTCGGCATGGACGGTACAAACGAATTTCACGCCTGAGTTTAAGCCCTCGCATACGGAATGCGCTTCATCCACAGAACCGATTTCATCTAAAAAAATCACTTCGGGAGACATAGTACGAAGAGCAATAATTACTCCGTCTTTTTTCGGATAAGCGCTTAAAACATCGGTATTTATACCTACATCAAAGCTGTTTACGCCATCTTTTGCCGCTGCGATTTCTTCTCTTTCATCAATGACGGCGCATTTTAGATAATTATTATTGTAACCGCTTGATATCAAGCGACAAATATCTCTTAAAAGCGTTGTTTTACCGCTTGAAGGACTGCCTATAATAATCAGAGAATCGAAAAAATTTGAATAAACTGTTTTCAAAACCTCTTCTGCCGAGGTATCAACCTGTTTGGCAAAACGAAAATTAAGAGATGAAATATTTTTGACGGAATATATTTGTTTTTCCTTTACAACCGCGTTTCCGCACACTCCTACTCTGCAACCGTCAAGAGTAATAAAACCCGAATTTATACTCTCTTTATATGAATATACAGAGTAATGACAAAGCTTATTAAAACATTCTTCTAATTCTTCCTTTGTGATAAAAATCGCTTCATCAAGGGAATTATGTATACTATCTTTTCCTATAAAATACTTCTTGGTAGGAGTGATTAGAATTGGCGGCTGATTGTTCCTAAGCCTTAATTCACATATATCTTTATTTGAAATACAAGCATCATAAACGACAGTTTTAATTCTTTCGGGCAAAACCGATATTACATTTTTCAGTCTATGCGTTTCCATAGTAATTGCTATGCACACTTGTCCGATTTTATGCCTTGTTGTTGAAATGAGTTTTAGAATATGTTATTATTTATTATAGTAATTATTTGAGGTAGGTTTATGAAAAAAGAAAATCTTTTTAAGCGAATTTGGCATAGCGATATGATATTAAGCTTGATTTTATTCCTGCTTAGTGCTTTTATCGTTTCTTACACCACTTTCAGAATTTTTTATATTCAGCACAAAATCTTCGCGGCAATTGTTTTACTGATTGCCTCTTTTAGCGCCGTTGCTCTGATTTTTTATGCAATAATAAAAAAAAGCGGCGGGCTCAAAGGCTTTGCAAGCGCTCTGAGAAATCAAAAGCCTGTTTTTCTTTCAATGATTTTTGCAGCTCTTATTGTCGCTTTTATTTATGTGGTTTATGAGCTTGCTCCGCTTGGTAATTACACTGTTTTAAAAATGGATTTATACCATCAATACGGTCCTCTGTTTGCAGAGCTGTACGATAAAGTTGCTCAGGGAAAATCGCTTATTTATTCTTGGAATTCGGCAGGCGGCAGCTCTTTTATAGGCAATTTCTTTAACTACCTTTCAAGTCCGTTTACAGTTTTTATTTTCTGGTTTAAAAAAGTAAATGTAATAGTTGAAGCTATAACTCTTATAATTTTTGCAAAATGCATTTTCAGTGCAGGTGCATTTGCCATCTATTTGAAATCGCACTTTAAAACAAAATCCAATTCTATTGTTGCTTTCTCGCTCCTTTACGCCTTTTGCGCATATTTTATTGCTTATTACTGGAATGTAATGTGGCTTGACGCGGTTATACTCTTCCCGCTTGTTATTTTGGGTATAGAAAGAATAATTGACTCTAACAACGCTAAGGTTTATCTTATTTCACTCGTACTTGTTTTATTGACAAATTACTATATGGCGTATATGGTATGTATCTTCAGCGTTATTTATTTCTTCGTCTACTACCTTTCAAACTATGAAATCGGTGCGCTGTATGTACCTAAAACCCGCGATTTGCCTAAATCCTCAAAGTTCAGACAGTCAAGGCTGCTGGGCGCCGGAGTTAGATTTGCTTTTTATTCGGTTTTAGCTGCTTTAATCTGCGCAGTAAGTTTAATTCCTATATTCAAAATTTTAAAATCATCTTCAGCTACAACAGATACCTTCCCGACCGAGTTTGTAAAATATTTTGACATACTTGATTACCTTGCCGCTCATTTCTCGGGACTTGACCCTACAATAAGAAGCAGCGGCGGAGATGTTACGCCTAACATATACTGCGGCATAGTTTCGGTTATTCTCTTCCCTCTTTACCTTATGAGCAAAAGAATAGGCTGGAAAGAAAAGCTGACAAATGTGTTGCTGCTTGCATTTTTATTCGTTTGCTTTAACACAAATTATATAAATTACATTCTGCACGGGTTCCATTTTCCGAATGACTTGCCTTACAGATTTTCCTTTATGTATTCATTTATAGTTCTCGTTTGCGCTTATAAAGTGTTTAGATATATAAGAGAATTTGACTATAAAACGCTCATTGCCGTCGGCGGTTCGCTTATTCTTTTGTGCGTTATTGCTCAAAAGCACGAATTAAAATTTGTGGGCGATTACGCTATTTATACTTCGATAGCTTTTATTATTGTTTACACTTTCTTGATATGTGCAACAATAAGCAAAAAGGTATCTAAAGCGCTTGCCGGCATTGTGCTCGGCTGTGCGGTTGTGGCGGAAATATTTGTTTGCGATGTACCTAAATTTGCTTTCGGTGTTGAAAAATCCGATTACATTGCGGATTATAGCGACTACACAAAAGCAATATCCGACATTAAAGCCAAAGACAATTCAACCTATAGAATTGAGTTAAACGATATACCGACCGAGCTTAGGATGGCACCTTGCTGGTACAATTATGAGGGTATTTGCTGTTTCTCGTCCATGGCAAGCGAAAAGTATTCATTAATGCAGTTTAGGCTCGGTAACTTCTCAAACAAAATCAATTCATTTATGTATCACAATCAAACACCGGTTTACAATATGATGTTTGATGTTAAGTATGTAATAGACAACAATAATCCGATTAAGCTCAACAGCAAGTATTACAAGCACCTGAACGATACGGGCGAAAGCCTTAAAACCTTTAAAAATAATTATTCCTCTGCTCTCGGATATGCCGTAAAGAGAACGCTTGTGAAGAATATGGATATAGAAAACTCAATAAATGTATTCCAAAATCAAAATGAGTATATGAAGAATGCAAGCGGCATATATGATGATGTTTTTGAGCAGGTAAGTATTGAAACAAACGGAACTAAAAACTGCTCCGTAACCTCCTGTGACAATGAAAACGGTTCGGTAGCCTTTACGGTCTATGACGCCGCCGAAGATGAAGGCGCAAATTTAGGCATTAAATTTAACGCCGATAAAACAGGCAACTACTATGTTTATTTAGGCTCAAGAGACATCAAATGCGTCGATATTTCCGCTCCCGATTATTCAAAGTCGCGAGATATAGACACCGAACCGCTCATTATTGATTTGGGAGTGCTTAAAGAAGGAGACGAGGTTACTCTTGACGCTGAGCCAAACTCAGAAAATGCCAACGGCACCTGCCATTTCTGGGTTTACAGAATAGACGACAAGGCTTTTGATAAGGCTTACGGAAAGCTTTGCGACGACGGTATGTTAAAAGTAACCGAAAAAAGCGACACATATATTAAAGGCACCGTTAAAACACAAGAGGATGAAATCCTTTATACCTCCATTTCATATGACAAGGGCTGGAAAGCTTATGTTGACGGCGTTGAGGTTAAACCGTACTCGCTTTGTGACGCGTTGATTTGCCTTGAAACAGGCGAAGGCACGCACACGGTAGAATTTAAGTATTCGCCGCCTGGACTTAAAACCGGTCTTGCGATAAGCTGCGGTACTTTAGGATTAATTGCGCTTTATTTCATAATTAAAAAGGCTGTGATTTATGCTATCGGCAAAGCACTTGATAATTTTTTAAACAAATCTGAAGAAATATAAAAATTAACTGCGCTCATTTTTGAGCGCAGTTCAGCGTGTAGAAAAACCTTTTTCTACACGCTGAGCAGATGTTGAAAGAGTGAGATAAGAGTTCGACCAACTAACCAAATCAAAGAT
>CADBNM010000114.1 GCA_902796055.1 Oscillospiraceae bacterium | reverse complement strand
GGCTTTCTTTTTGGCAGAGGTATAAGGATTCGAACCTTAAATGACGGAGTCAGAGTCCGGAGTGTTACCGTTACACTATACCTCTATATGTTTTTGCAGAGGTATAAGTACATTTGCTCCGCAAATATCCTTGGCGTTCGCAATCTTCGATTGCTCGGCTAAAGGATTCGAACCTTAAATGACGGAGTCAGAGTCCGGAGTGTTACCGTTACACTATACCTCTATATCGTTTTTGCAAGAGATAATATACCACACATGGCTTTAATAATCAAGTAAAATTTTATTTTTTTTGCTTTTAATCTCTTTTTGGGGTTTTGTATTGATGTTTTTTACAAAAGCGCCGCGTATTTATTGTAATATATAATAAATTTTAAAATTCATACTTTTGGCTGTATACAAAGTTTAAAAAATATAGTAAAATAAACATAAAGCGACACGAAACTTATTTTTCGTGTGCAGGCGAATACTTAGTTAAGTAATAAATAAACAACAGGTCGAATAATCTAACCGACCTTGAAAGGAGACCTTATGGGACTTATTAAAGCAGGCGTCGGCGCATTAGGCGGCGCTATGGCAGACCAGTGGAAGGAGTTTTTCTACTGTGAGGCTATTGACAAGGATGTGCTTGTTGTTAAGGGACAAAAGAGAACTTCAGGCAGGTCATCAAACACAAAGGGGAATGATAATATCATTTCCAACGGCTCGGGCATTGCTGTTGCTGACGGACAGTGCATGATTATTGTTGAGCAGGGCAAAATCGTTGAAGTTTGCGCGGAACCGGGCGAATTCACTTACGATACTTCAACGGAGCCGAGCATTTTTACAGGCTCATTGGGACAATCGATTAAAGACACATTTGCGACCATCGGCAAAAGATTTACATATGGCGGCGATACGGGCAAGGATCAAAGGGTTTACTATTTCAACACGAAGGAGTTAATTGATAACAAATTCGGAACGCCCAATCCTATTCCGTTTAGAGTTGTTGACAGAAATATCGGTCTTGATATTGATGTTTCAATTCGCTGCAGCGGCGTTTATTCTTACAAGATTACAGATCCGCTTCTTTTCTACACTAATGTTTGCGGTAATGTTGAACAGGAATATGCGAGGGAAGAGATTGACAATCAGCTTAAAACCGAGTTTATCAGCGCCCTTCAGCCCGCGTTCGGCAAGCTCAGCGATTTAGAGTTAAGACCTAATCAAATTGTGTCTCACGCAACTGAACTTGAAAACGCTATGAACGAAGCGCTCACTAACAAGTGGTCGGGACTTAGAGGTCTTTCGATTGTTTCAATCGCTCTTAATCCCATCACTCTTCCCGAAGAGGATGCGGAGCTTATCAAGCAGGCTCAGAGAACCGCTATTATGCGCGACCCTACAATGGCGGGCGCAACCCTCGTAGGCGCTCAGGCGGACGCTATGAAAGCGGCTGCGGCAAATGAAGGCGGCGCAATGAACGGCTTTATCGGTATGGGTATGGCTATGAACGCAGGCGGCGGTATGGGCGGCAACGCTGCAAACCTTTTCGCTATGGGACAGCAACAGCAGGCTCAACAGCAGCAGTATCAGCAACCCGCACCTCAGGCAGGCGGCTGGACTTGCTCTTGTGGCGCTCAGGCGCAAGGCAAATTCTGCCCGAACTGCGGTAAACCCAAGCCCGAACCTCAGGCGGCTAACGGCTGGACCTGTCAATGCGGTACCGTAAATCAGGGCAAATTCTGCCAGAATTGCGGCTCACCTAAACCCGCAGGCGCTCCGATTTATAAATGCGATAAATGCGGCTGGACTCCGGCAGACCCGCACAATCCTCCTAAGTTCTGCCCCGAATGCGGCGACATTTTTGATTCAAACGACGCTCAATAATTATTAAGGAGAAACATTATGGGACTTTTTGACAAAAAAGAATGTGCAATCTGCGGCAAAAAGGTAGGCTTACTCGGCTCAAGAAAGGTTGAGGACGGTACTATTTGTTCAGATTGTAATAAGAAATTATCGCCTTTCTTCAGCGAAAGAAAGCACTCAACCGTTGCCGATATTCAGCAGCAACTTGCTTACAGAGAGCAAAACAAGCAAAATTTCCAATACTTTGCTCCTACAAAAGTATTTGGTGAGTCAACAAAAATTTATATTGATGAAAACCATAGAAAATTCGTTGTAAGCTCAAAGAACGACTATGTTTCCGAAAATGCTGACATTATTGATTTTTCTCAGGTAACATCTGCCAATTACAATGTGGAAGAGCATCGCGATGAAATTTATACTCAGGATTCACAGGGGAATAGCCGTCCTTATGTTCCTGCGAGATATGAGTATGAATATGAGATTACTATGAATCTTTATATCAACTCGCCTTACTTCAATGAAATAGAATTTGAACTTACAAATTCTATCAGAAGACCTGATAGCAGATATACGGAAGAATTCCGCCGTTACGAGTATATGGCAAATGAAATTGTAAATACCTTATCAGGTGCTCAGGCAGGTATGAATCAAGGTATGGGTGGCATGAATCAGCCTATGAACGGACAGTATCAGCAGTATGCGCAGCAGCCTATGGGAGGTCAACCGATGAACGGCCAATATGCGCAGCAGCCTATGGGCGGGCAGCCGATGAACGGCCAATATGCACAACAGCCTATGGGCGGGCAGCCGATGAACGGACAATATGGGCAGCCTATGTCACAACAGCCGATGCAGCCTCAGCAGCAGGCGGCTATGCAGTGGACTTGCCCTAACTGCGGTTCGCTTAATTCAACCAATTTCTGTCAGAACTGCGGAACACCTAAGGCATAACCTTATATTTAGGGCGGTTTTCCGCCCTTTTATTTTAGATTAAGAAAGGGGATTTTTTATGGCAGAATTACTTGATTATAAATGTCCTGCGTGCGGCGGTGCACTCGAATTTGATACTGCCACGCAGAAAATGAAATGTCCGTTTTGCGACTCGGTTTTTGATGTCAGCGAGCTTCAGCAAAAGGACGAAGTTTTAGATACTCAACAAGCCGATATGGGGCAACAACCTCAACAGGATGAATTCAACTGGGATTCAACTGCGGGTCAGCAGTGGGGAAGCGGAGAAACCGATAATATGTCCGTTTTCGTTTGTAAATCCTGCGGCGGCGAGATTGTAGGCGATGAAAACACAGCGGCTACCTCTTGCCCGTATTGCGGCAATCCCGTTGTTATGAGCGGCAGACTTTCGGGAATGTTAAAGCCCGATTTCGTTATTCCGTTTAAGTTTGATAAAAAGTCGGCGAAGGAACAGCTAAAAAGCTATGTTTCTTCAAAGAAATTTGCTCCGAAAACCTTTAAGAGCGAGAATAAGCTTGAAGAAATCAAAGGACTCTATGTTCCGTTCTGGCTGTTTGATTCAAATATCAATGCTTCCGTTCAGTATGAAGGTACAACCGTGAGAACTTGGAGGGACAGTAAATATCAGTATACCGAAACAAGTTACTTTGATATTTACAGGCAGGGCAATATGAGTTTTATGAATATTCCCGTTGACGGTTCAACAAAAATGCCCGATGACTTGATGGAATCAATCGAGCCGTTTAACTTCGGTGAAGCGGTTGACTTCCAAACAGCCTATCTTGCAGGCTATCTTGCGGATAAATATGATGTTGATATGCAGGCGAGTATACCGCGCGCTAACGAAAGAATTAAGCATAGCGCAGAGGACACTCTCAGAGGCACTGTTCAGGGCTATTCAACCGTTGTTCCGCGTTTCAGCAGCGTTCAGCTGCTTAGCGGTACCGCAAAGTATGCGCTTTATCCCGTTTGGATACTCAACACAAAATATAAAGACCAAAACTATACTTTCGCCATGAACGGTCAGACCGGCAAATTTATAGGTAATCTTCCTGTAGATAAAGGTAAACTCGCCGCATTGTTTGCGGGCGTAAGCGTAGCGGCAGGCGCATTGGCTTATGCCATAATGCTCCTGTTAGGGCTTGTTTAAGGAGGGTGTGACTATGAAGAAGGTATTATCATTATCCTTGGCATTTTTGCTTATTGCCATTCTTTTGATTCCCGCATTCGCGGCTGAACCCGAGTTGCTTAACGACGGCATAGGTTGCCTTTCGGAAAGCGATGCACAGCAGGTTAAGGCTAAGCTCAAGGAAGTGAGCGATAAACTTGATTTTGATGTTGTTATCGTAACAACAGATAATCTTGAAGGCAAATCAATCACCGCATATGCCGATGATTACTTTGACTACGGCGGCTACGGCAGGGGAGAAAACAGAGACGGTTGTGTGCTCGTGGTTTACTATAACGGCACTTCAACCGAGCGTTGGATTTCCACAAGAGGCTACGGCATTACAGCCTTGACCGATTACGGTATTCAGTACATAGGCAAGCGTGTTGCTCCTTTGATGGATGACGGCGAGTTTTTTGAGGCGTTTATTGACTACGCAAACCTTTGCGATGAATTGGTAGTACAGGCAAGAGCAGGACATCCGCTTGATGTTAACAGCAGTAAAAGCAAAGGAAATCCCGCTTTAAGAATAATTATTGCTATTGCAGTAGGTCTTATAGCAGGCTTTATTGCAATATCCGTAATCAAGGGCAAGTATAAACCCGTTAAAATGAAGGCTAACGCTCAGGATTATCTTGTAAACGGTTCACTTCAAGTTACGGGCGCTTATGATAACTTCAGAACAAGTTCCGTATCGAGAACACCTATAAGCAACAATTCTTCGGGCGGCTCGTCAACGCACACTTCCTCCTCGGGAAGCACGCACGGTGGCGGCGGTTTCTAAAGCAAACTTTCAATCGGACAGCAGGCTGTTGTCCGATTTTTTTGAAAAATATTAAATTTATAGTTGAAATTTCAAAAAATATATACTATAATATATTACACTTTGTTGCACAAAGAATAAATATAACTTTTTGTGCAACAAAAAATATAACTGAGCAACGCTCAATTAAACTCGTGAAAAGCACGAATTTAACTGTGAGCGAAGCGAACCTATCGGGGTGTAGCGCAGGTGGTAGCGCACTTGACTGGGGGTCAAGGGGTCGCAAGTTCAAGTCTTGTCACTCCGACCAGAAAAATCCGT
>CADBNM010000113.1 GCA_902796055.1 Oscillospiraceae bacterium | reverse complement strand
TTGTACAGCTCAGCGCAGAGATTGACAAATTTTATCTCACTTTTTCAACCTCTGCCAGCTTGTAGACAAATACTTTGTCTACAAGCCGAAACGCTGACCTCGTGTCAGCGTTTTTTGCATTATTGCCTTTCAATCATTCGGCATTTTATTATTTTTTGTAAAGTGCTTTGCCTTTACTCGGCGTTTTCGGATTCAGCCTCCGCCTGTGCCTCGCTCGCACTCTCCTCTTCGGTCTGTGCAAACAAATCAGCCTTGGTTTTCCAAATTTTAATTTTGCCTGTATCCTGCAGTGCTTTCAAAATGATAATTGTTACAGGCAGCAGGAACATTCCTATTGCTCCGAGCAATTTCAAACCCACATACATACAGAACAGGGTTACAAGCGGATTAAGTCCGATTTGGTGACCTACTATTCTCGGCTCAATATACTGCCTTATTATGCTTATAAGCACCCACATAACTATGAGCGCAATACCCAAGCCGACATCTCCGGAAACTATTGAAATCACAGCCCACGGTACAACTATGGAGCCTGTACCTAAAACGGGAAGTATATCGACTATAGCAATACCCAATGCAATCAGCGGAATAAACCTGCCGTCAAACAGCTTTGTAAGCTTCATTATATAGAGCGAAACCAAAATTTCGCCGAAGGTGATAAGGATAATCTTGCCGTAAGCCGTAGCGTAATTTCCGAGAGTATTTTTAATCGTCTTTTTACTGTCTGCAATAAGTCCCCTGTTTCTTTTGTTAAACTGTGCCCTGATGAAGAAAAGCACATCATCATAAGAGCCGAGCATAAAGAAGGTTGCTATAATGCTTACAATAGTTGCTACTAAAATAGAGGGTATACTCTTCGCAAACGACCATACGCCGCCTGCCGCACCCGTTAATAATTTGCTTACATCTATGCCTTTAATCGCTTCGGTGGAAGCGTATTTATTAAGCAGGTTTTCTACTGCGGTTCTGACTGCGTCGGGAAAGCTTGCAGTCATTTTAAGCACCTTTTCTTTTAATTCCAAAAGGTAAGCGGGAATATGGTGGAAATTAGATGTGAGCCACTTAACATAACCTCTTACATAGTCCGCTATCTTTACGCCCGCAAAGGCAATAATCGCAAGAATGATAAGAATTATGAGCACATAAAGTATTCCGCCTATAAGACCCTTCGAAAGCTTGGGAAACTTTTTATGGAGCTTTAAAGCGGGCTTATTGAGTATAGCTGCAATTAAAAATGCAACTACGAACGGCATTACGAGCGGCAATGCCTTTACTACCGCAACATAAATAATAACAATAAGCAATATATAAAAGGCTAAATTTATTATAAACGAACGCCTTTTCTCTGTTTTTTCGTTAATGGCAATCACCCCTTTAAAAATATCTAATATTATTATACACTATTTAGGTTATAATTCAACATCTGCACTTGAATATTTTTCCTTATAATGTTATTATATAGAAAATTGTTTGAAAAGAAAAGCTTTTCAGGAGGTTATATGAAAGCGGCAATTATGGGTTACGGCGTTGTCGGCGGCGGCGTCGGCGAGGTGCTTATTAAAAACGCCGATATTATTGAAAAAAAGTTGGGAGAAAAAATCGAAATTAAGTATGTGCTTGATTTGAGAGATTTCCCCGGAGATATACTTGAGGATAAGCTCACTAAGAATTTTGAGGATATTCTCGGCGACGATGAGGTTAAAATTGTTTGCGAGGCTATGGGCGGCACAAAGCCTGCCTACGACTTCACAAAAAGGCTGCTCGAAAAGGGCAAGCATGTTGTAACATCTAACAAGGAGCTTGTTGCGACTTACGGTTACGAGCTGCTTAACACTGCAAAAGAGCATAATGCGAACTACCTTTTTGAAGCGGCGGTAGGCGGCGGCGTTCCGATTATCAGACCTATTTGGCAATGCCTTGCGGGCAACAACATAAAATCGGTTTACGGCATACTTAACGGCACTACCAATTTTATTCTCACTAAGATGTATAACGAGGATATGCCTTTTAAAGAAGCTCTCGCTCTCGCTCAAAAGTTAGGCTATGCCGAAAAAGACCCGACTGCCGATATTGAAGGCGCGGATGTTTGCAGAAAAACCTGCATTTTGGCCTCCCTTTGCTTCGGCACTCACATCGCACCCGAACAGGTTGCTACAGAGGGTATTCAGAATATCAATATCCGCGATGTAGCTTATGCTAAAGCGAATAACTGCGAAATTAAACTGCTCGGCTACAGCGAAAAGCTTGATAACGGTAAGATTGACGCTATTGTATCTCCGTTCTTCGTTTCAAAAGCATCGCAAATCGCAAATGTAAGCGATGTTTTCAACGGCATTGTTGTTAACGGCGATATGGTTGACGAGGTCTTTTTCTACGGCAGAGGCGCGGGCAAGCTGCCAACTGCGAGTGCATGCGTAGGCGATATGATTGACTGCGCTATGCACGATGAAAAAAGAAAGAACTTCGGCTGGGGCGAAAGAGACAAGGACTTTGTTCAGGACTGCAAGGAGCGAAACACCGCTTACTATGTACGCGGCGAAGGCAATATAAACGAGGTTAAAGCCGTTATGGGCGATGTTAACTTCCTCGCGCTTCAGGGCGCACCGCTCAATGAGGTTGTGTTCATCACGGCGAAAGAAAAAGAAAAAGAGCTTGATGAAAAACTCGCTTCAATAAAGAGTTACGAAATCAAAGCAAAAATCAGAGTACTGTAGTTTAAAAAGGCTTCTCGAGAGAGGAGCCTTTTTAAGTGATGTTTGCCTCCGGCAAGTGATGCTACACTTCGTGTAGTGATGTATGTGCTGACGCACAAGTGATGTTTTTGCTTCGCAAAAGTTAAGGTTGGCGAGTTCAAAAAATTGAACTCGCTGTTCTACCGGGTACGGGCGAAGCCCGTCATTAATCCAAACGCAGTTTGGATTTCATCACGAAGTGATTTCATCTTGCGTAGCAAGATTTCATCTGCGAAGCAGATTTCATTAAACAAGGGACGGCTTGCCGTCCCTTGTTTATCATTTTGTCTTAACAGACTTTGCGCCACTCCATGCGGAGTAGTAGTTTGCGCCGGATATTGCTTTATAAGTTCTTACTCTTACATAGAAAGTTTTATTTGCTGCAAGTTTGCTTACTGTGTATTTAAGTGTTGCGGCTTTTTTGATTGTTACAGTCTTAGCACCGCTGAATTTATTATTTGTAGCATACTGCAATTGATAGCCTGTTACAGCGCCTTTTTTCCATTGTGCGCTAAAGGCTTTCTTTGCGGCTGTTACTTTAACAAGGCTTGTGCCTGCGGGAAGTGTGGGCGAATTGATTGTAGCCCATGCACCATAGTAATTCTTGCCGTCTGCCGCTTTAATATAGAAGCGCACTCTTGCTTTATATGCGTGACCTGCGGCAAGTTTTGAGAATGTATAAGCCACGCCTGTTGTGGTCGCTGTGCCTGCGTTCTTGCCTGCAGAGTTAAGCAACTGCACTTGATAGCCGTTTACACCGCTTGTTTTAGTCCAAGTGAATTTCTCGGCTGTTGCAGTTCTCGAAGCGCACTTGAAGCCAGCGGGTTTGCCGGTAGGTGCAGTAAACTTATCTTTAAGCACATTACCCTTAGCGTCTTTCTTCCATTCACCGCAAGAACATTTATATTGGGTATAGCCTACTGCATTTGCCTTGGGAGCGGTTACAATCGCCTTATATAAGTGAACGTGTGCCGGTACAGGCGGAATATAGTCCGGATTTTTAGTTCCGCAACCGCGACGGCAAACTTCGGCATTATCGCTGAAATCGTGACCGAGTGCAGGAATAGGCTGTGTATATTTATCGCCGCATTCGCAAGTAAAGGTTTTTAAGCCTGCTTGGGTGCAAGTAGGTTGAGTTGTGACTGAGGAAGAATAAGAATGGGTATGCTTATGCGGATACTTGATAAATATAGTAGCGTCGCCTAAATCAGCAAAACAAGTAACAATATAGGTATTGCCTGCTTTAACGGGGTAAGTTAAATAAAAACCGTTTTCCGTTCCGGAATTATTGACACTTGCAAGCAAATTGGAATTAGAATCATATAATTGAGCCTGCGTACATTTAGAACTATAGAAAACAAGCAGACCATCTAAATTAACATCAACTTCCACAGGATAAAGATTATCACCATACTCAAGCTCAAAAACCGTTTCTTGATAATTATCGGGATCTAAATCCGGCTCATATTCAAAAGTGAAATTTAAATTCCCCGAGCCGTAATAAATATTGCAAGCGAGAATATATTTTTGTCCTGATTTTACATCGTAAGTTATTTTGAAATTATTATTGTCTCCGCTGTCATCATCACTTTCAAGCAAAACCATGTCGGCACTATATAAATAGCCCATGGTATCTTTACTTCCGGTTGAATAGAAAGTGATTTTACCGTCTTCAGCCGGTGTAAATGAAGTGTAATATTTTTTATCGCTTTCAACATTTACAGTTTTTGTGCAGTTGCCTGTAATTGCAGGAATATTGCTTTTAGGATCAATTACTCCGCAGCGTGTACAATAGCCGTTATTAAAGTCATGATTGTTATTAATGGGTAATGTTTCTTTTTTAGTTAAGCCGCAAACAGAACAGGTATAAACTTTTTCTCCGGTTTGATAACAATTTGCCTCTTCTGTTACTACGCCGTTATCATACTTATGTTCATGTTCAACATAATTATACCTGACTTCGATACGAGTTAAATAACTGTTATCGTTGCCTATTGTAATACTATTCCACTGTTCTTCAGTTCCTGTGAATAAAACATTTTTTAAACTGTAGCAGCCACTAAACGCCTTTTCGCCAATATTTTTTACAGAATACGGAAGTTTTATAGTCTCCAAATTTGCGCAATCATAAAAAGTGCTATTAGCGATGCTTGGTACTGAATCGGGAATATTAATACTTGTAATGGCACAAGCACAAAAGGCTTCCTCACCAATGTTTGTTAATGAAGCCGAAAGATTTATTTCTGTTAAATCCCAGCAACATTCAAATGCCTTTGCGCCAATATTTGTTACCGAGTCCGGAATATCAATACTTTTTAATTTGCTGCACCCGTAAAATGCATTTTGATCAATAATTTCTACGGAATCCGGTATCGTTATACCGGTTAAGTCGTAGCACGCGTAAAATGCACCATCGCCAATGCTTGTAACCGAATTCGGGATTGTAGAATTAATACAGCCAATTATTAATTTGTTGCTTGCAGTTTCAATGATAGCATTACAATTGTTTCTGCTGTCAAATACTTTATTATCCGCAACAACTGTTATTCTTTCCAAATCCGCATGACGAAATGCATCTTTGCCTATACTTATTATGGAAGCCGGAATTGTGAGATCGCTAATATTACAAGAGTAAAATGCCTCGTCACCAATTGTTGTTACAGATGCACCAAAATTAACATTTCTCAAATTATCGTCGCCATAAAAGGCTTCACATGGAATATGTGTTAAGGAATCTCCTATTTCAACGCTTTCTAATTTTTCGCAATATGCAAAAGTATAGTCCCCCATACTTACAACCGAATCAGGAATTGATACAGTTGTTAAAGCGGCACAATACGCAAATGAAAATCCACCGATATATTTTACCGAGTCGGGTATTATAAGAGTTGTTGCGTTTTTACAATCGGAAAATGCCGAGCCGGCGATACCTATTGTACCATTTTTTATTGTACAACTTGAAATGCTCGAAAGACCCGCTATAGCCCAGTTATCAATATATAATACACCAAGCCCAACCCAATTAGATCTGTCGTTGTAATATCCGGTATCGTCAAATGCCTGAGTACCGACATATGTAACCGAATCCGGTATATTAACACTTATCAATTCGGAACACCATGCAAAAGCGCATTTTTTAATTGTTCTAACGGATTCGCCTATTGTTACACTTTTTAAACTGCTGCAATCGGAAAAGGCAGATTCGCCGATACTTGTTACGGAATCGGGTATCGTCACACTTGTTAATCTATAACAGTATATAAACGCATAGTCGCTTATACTTGTGACAGTATTAGAAATACTAACGCTTTCACATCCGCAACTTGCAAATGCTGCAACGCCAATCTTTGTAACACCATTTTCAATTATTATTTCTTTTAAATTATCACCGGCGTAATAAAACGGCGGATAAATACCCTCAACATAATCTAACTCAAAGTCGTACATATCGCCTGTGCCGCTAATAGTCAGCGTGCCGGTGCTTTCATCAAATGACCAATAAACATTGTCGCCACATTTACCGGTAGGTTCCAATGCCGAGGACGATATTTGCAGCCCTGCAAACATACTTGCCACCATTACGGCGACTAAGATTAAACTTAATACTTTTTTCATATTGTTTTTCTCCTTTAATTTTTTAAATCAAAAAAGCACAGCGAAAAATGCTATGCTATCAGTTTACGGTATTAAAAAGGGCGCAGTTATGCTGCTTTTTTGCTAAGAATTTCGCACACTTCATCATTGACTGTCAGCCCTTTGCTAATAATTGCTGTTTTTATTTTATCATATTTATAACGGGTTGTAAACTGCTAAGTTGAGATTTTTGAGTTTGATGAATTTGACGGCGAAAAGAAAAGGCAGAGCCTTTTCAATGAAATCTCACTTCGTGAGATGAAATCGGCAAAGCCGATAAAATCCAAACTGCGTTTGGATGAAGGGAGGGCTCCGCCCTAACCCATTATAATCGAGTGCGGGTTATTCCCCACAGTGTGGGGAAATGTCGGCAAAGCCGACAAAAGGGACGGCCCTCGTCAAGGGCGTCGCCCTCAATGCACCGCAGGTGCAATTCATGTGCCACCGGCACAATTCATGAATTTGCTTGCAAATTCAATTCATGCACAGCGTGCAATTCATAGACAACGGAGCCGTCGGTTATGACGGCTCCGCTGTTTTACGGTTGTTTATTTTCGGATGTCGGCTCTGACTTTTTGGTGGGAGTCGGCGCCTTTTTTGTTGTGGTCGTCTGCTTTTTGGTTGTTGTTTGCTTCTTTTTTGCAGACTGTTTTTTGGTTGCCGACTGTTTCTTGGTGGTTGTTTCCTTCTTGGTGGTGGTTTGCTTAGCCGTAGTCGGCTTGGTTGTGGGAATAATTATGCTTACTTCCTTTTGCGTAGTGGTTGTAGGCTTCTTATATTTATAAGTTCTGAGCGCATTTAAATCGCTGTAATCCTTAATGCTTATAACAGCCTCTCTTGAAAGCATATCGCCTTCCCTGATTTTTGAATTGAGGTTGATAATATAATCCTTCTTATCCTTTTCGTTTGCCGAAATATCGGTTGAAAAGCCGAGCTTAAAGCCGATTTTTGCCATAGCCTTATTATAAGCTTTAATCAACTGCTTAGAGTTTGTGCAAGTGGTTTCCGACTGCGAAGGATTCAAATTATATGTCTTTAACATCTCCTTATACTCGGGCGTAAGCTCGCCTATGCTCTTCATAGGATAGGTTCCGTAAATACAGTATAGCGGGAGATATGTTCCATCGTCCCTGCCCTGCATATAAATGTAGCTGGAATCGTTGAAAACAAGGTATGCAAGCTTTTGCGCCTGATGCATTTCGCCATCCGCAAAATAGTGATAAGAGCAAACCGTGCTCTCGGAGCTCACTGCCTCGGCATAAAGATACTTCACACCTTTATTTTCAACAAGCCTTACAAACATATTGAAATCGGAAAGAGCGTAACCGTCGCCCCTGTTAAGGACAGTATAATCAAGCAAACGGTAATTTTCAACCACCGGCACTACTTTTAAGTTTTCAAAAGTATATATTCCAAGCGAATAGGAATAAGTAAACTTATTCTGAACGCTCGAAACATTGAGAATGATGACAAGCAGCTCATCGTAACCGTCGCCGTCAAGGTCCGCAATCTTAGCAGCCGAAACGCCGTTAAGCTCGTCAGTTCCCACCTCGCCGGCGTCTGTATAAGCTATAATCCTGTCTGTTGCGCTCTTGGAATATACTTTAAACAGGACTTGATTGAGATAGTCGCCGTAAGCCGAATAAATATCGTCTTTTTTATATTTTTTGTTAAGCTTAGGCACATCCGAGGAGTCGCTCGCCATTACGGTAGTAACCTCCTGCTTTTTCATTTCCCTATGATGCCTCGCGGCAAAAAAGCCGATTGCCGCGCCTATAACAAAAATACCTATAATAATTAAAGAGATGTACAGAGTTTTTTTGTTCTTTTCCGCTTCCTCTTTTTCCTTGGCTCTTTCCTCGCCTGTGCTTTCTTTTTCCGTGCCTTTAAGCTTTTGAGTAAGATTATCAACAACGCCTATGGGCTTTTTTACCTCATAGTCGCTAATAACGGAAAATTCCTCGGCGGTTTCTTTTTCGAGTATATCCTCCTCGCTCAATTCATCGGGGTCATCGTCATCGCTTTTCTTTTTCTTTCTGTCAAAAGTCTTTTCAATATTGAAGTTTTCCTTGTCTGCCGAAGCGATAATCATTGAGCTGAGCGACGAATCAAAGCTTTTAAGCTCCTCGGGCACGGGCATAGAATCAAGCGGTGCGTAAATTGTGTTGATTGCGATTATTTCATCAATCTTCACCTCGGGGTTATCAGTATGGAAAATGCAACCCTTTAACGCCCTTTTGTTGAGAACGGAAAAGAACTCATCATAGCTTTTAGCGGTGGAAAACGCGCAAAGATACGCTTCTTCAACGATTTCGCAAGCCTTCTTTTCCTCCTTTACCACTGCGGATACGGCGGAATAAGCGCTTGCAACAGAAGAAGCGTAAATGCCCTTTATGTAGTTTTTATTTCCGTTTAATACTTTTTGATAAATATCTTCCATAATTACTTTGATGAATATTTCCTGTACTCTTCAACTATTTTGATTTAGAATCTAAATAGTTGATGTATTCTTCTTTATTCCACGGCAGAAGTTTGGGTACCATAAAACCTACTATTTTGCCGTTTTTAATCAGATAAAGCAGGCTGAAAAGTCCCGAGCCTATTACTGCCACAAGTAAATCAAGCATAGAATCATAAAGCCCTATATCAAGATAGCCGCCGTTTCGCACAACGCTCTTACCATCGGCAGTATATATAACGGTTTTAACTATGTTTTCAAGATAGTGCATTTTGCCCGTTGACTCACCGAACAAGTCATAAGAGGTTATTCTGTTAAGCACATAATCGCGCTGCAAATCCATATGGAAAACGGTATCACAGCCGAATTCAATAAGTTCCCAAATAACGGAAACAGTTACAACGGAGGTGAATGCCATTAAAACGCACATAGCGACATTGGTTTTTTTATCACTGCTCCTGTCTGCAATTATAGGTATAATAAACCCGAAGGGAGCAAACAAAAAGCCGAAATAGCAATGCAGAATTTTATCGTACATCGGAACAAAATGATAAAACTTATACACATGCCCCGCCATTGACGCCGTTACAGCCAAAACAAACACGAGCACCTTCATTCCCGGCGTAAATTCGATATGCAGCCAACGCTGAACGCACCAAGGGAAGAATACGAAAAATGCGCTTACCAAGCTCAGGCACACAAATTCAAAATTCTTCAAATAAATCGAATAGCAAAGCGTGAACGCACAAAATGCTTCAAAAACAAAAAATACTATTACAAGCCATAAGGGTTCATCTTTAATCCTAAAATACTTTCTTGCTGTTTCTTTCAATTTCTCTCTCCACCAACATATCAATTCTATTTGATTTCTAACAAGTATGAATATTTAAACACTTTTTTATAATTAAGTCAATAAAAAAATTATTCTAACTCATAGAGAATATTTGAAACGGCGCAAACAGGTGCGGTTTGAGTTCTGAGAATTCTTTTGCCGAGAGAGGCGACATGCGCGCCCTTTTCTTCGGCAAGCGCAAGCTCGCTTTCATCAATTCCGCCCTCGGCGCCGATTATAACGGCTATGCTTTTAACATTCTCCTCTTTAAATGCTTTTAAGACGGTATTTAATTTTTCACCGCCCTTTTCATAAAATAGAATTATTCTTTCACACTCGCAGTTTTCGAGCGCTTTTTCATAGTTTTCAAAAGGGAAAACCTCGGGAATTATCCCTCGCCTTGACTGCGAGGCTGCCTCTGCGGCAATTTTTCTCAACCGTTGCAGTTTCCTTTCGGCGCTTTTTTCATCAACCTTCATAATGCTTCTTTTCATAATTACGGGGTGAAAATCGTGCGCGCCGATTTCGGTGCATTTTTTGACGACCTCCGCCATTTTGTCACCCTTTGGGAGCCCCTGATATACGCTGATTTTAATCTCGCTCTCGGTTTCGGAGGGTGTTTTAAACGCCACTGATAAATGCACTTCGGACTTGGTGATTTTCTCGATTATGCAGCCGTAGTCCGTACCCTTACCGTCACACAGCACAACTTCCTCGCCGACCTTCATTCTCAAAGAACGCGCAATATGAGAGGCTGTTTCACCTGTTAAAACCACTTCATTTTCTATAGCATCATCTACAAAAAACTTAGGCATTCTCTTCACCTCCGATAATATTTAAAGTCTTATTGATTATATCAAGCGTATTGTCGCCTTTTATGAGTTTGAGCGACAAAAAAGGCTTATTATTTCCCGCGTTGAGTTGAATTACCCGCCTTAATTGATTTTTAAGTTCGGGCAATACGCCGAGATTGAAATCGGACACTTTGAAAACAACCTGCTGTCCGTTTTGCTTAATCTCATATATGCCCGCCTTAGCCGCAGACGCCCTCAAAAGACTGATTTTTATCAAGCCTTCAACCGTTTCGGGTATCTTGCCGTATCTGTCCTCAAGCTCTTCTCTGACATCTGCGGCATCCTCGGCAGACTTTATATCTGCTATGCGCCTGTATATGGCAATACGCTGAGCCGGAGAAGAAATATAACTGTCGCTTATGTGCGCGGTTATAGGCAAATCGACAAGGCAGTCGGGCTCTGCTTGCTTCACTTCGCCGCGCTGTTCGGATATCGCTTCCGAAAGCAGTTTTACATAGGTATCGTATCCCACGGCTTCCATCTGCCCGTGCTGACGAGTACCTAAAACATTGCCCGCTCCCCTGATTTCAAGGTCGCGCATAGCGATTTTAAAGCCCGAGCCGAACTCGGTAAATTCTCTGATTGCTTCAAGGCGTTTTGCGGCGACTTCATTTACAACGCCGCTCATTTCATAGGTTAAATATGCGCTCGCTCTGCGGTTTGAGCGCCCTACTCTGCCCCTTATCTGATGAAGCTGGGCAAGCCCCATTCTGTCGGCATTCTCTATTATCAAGGTATTGACATTAGGCACATCTATACCTGTCTCTATTATAGTTGTGCAAACTAAAATATCTATTTCGCTCTCAAGCAGCTTCTGCCAGATTGACGAGAGCTGAGCCTCGCTCATTTTTCCGTGCGCTATGCCGATTTTTGCCTCGGGAATAAACGAATGAATAACGCCCGCACATTGCTCGATATCCTCAACTCTATTGTGTAAATAATATACCTGTCCTCCGCGCCGAAGCTCCCTTTTCATAGCCTCGCAGATAACATCGAGGTCAAATTCCATAACATAGGTTTGAATAGGATATCTGTCCTGCGGTGCTTCCTCGATAACAGACATATCCCTTATACCGCTCAGCGCCATACCGAGAGTACGCGGAATGGGCGTTGCGGAGAGAGTCAGTACATCGACATTCGGGAAACGCTCCTTGATTTTTTCTTTTTGCGCTACTCCGAAACGCTGTTCCTCATCAATTATGAGCAATCCCAAATCCCTGAATTCCAAATCGGACGAAAGCAGCTTATGAGTGCCGACAACCATATCGACAAGCCCTTTTTTGAGCCGCTGTTTGATTTTCTTTTGCTCGGAAGGAGAACGAAAACGCGAAAGCATTTCAATATTGAGCGCAAAAGCTTCCATCCTCGCGCTAATTGTAGAGTAGTGCTGCATGGCAAGAATTGTTGTGGGAACGAGCATCGCCACCTGTTTGCCGTCCGCCATGGCTTTGAAAGCCGCTCTTAAAGCGACCTCGGTTTTGCCGAAGCCTACATCGCCGCAAAGAAGTCTGTCCATGGGGTGGGGCGAGCACATATCCTTTTTGATTTCCTCGGCGCACTTTTTTTGGTCGGAGGTTTCTTCATATGCAAAGCGCATTTCAAAGTCGCGCTGCAAATCTCCGTCGGGCGAAAAGGCAAAGCCTTCTATCTTCTGCCTTTTGGCATAAAGCTCAAGCAGCTCCTCAGCCGCCTTCGCAATCCCCTTTTTCGCTCTCGCTTTGGTTTTTGTCCATTCCTGAGAGCCCAGCGAATGGACTTTAACCGCGCTTTTCTCGGAGGGACCTATATATTTGGAGACTAAATCGAGTTGAGTTACCGGCACATAGAGCACATCGCCCTTGGCATAATTAATCTTTATGTAATCCTTCGTTACGCCGAGCGAAGTTACATCAGTTACACCCGCATATATGCCTATGCCGTGAATATTGTGAACTATATAATCGCCGACATTTATATCCTCGAGCGAGTGAATTTCATTCGCTCTGTGACGGCGGTTCTTGCCTTTTTTCTTGCCGAGCGAGGTTTTGCCCTGCGAGAAAAGATGAAATTTAAGGGTGGGAAAATAAAAAGACGATGACAGCGTTCCGCCTATAACGCTTACGCTCCCTTTAGGGAAGCAGGCAGGTATTTTCGGGAAATAGAGTGCCGAAACGCCGTCCGAAATAAGGTCGTTGTAAACAGCCTTGGCATTTTTCTCGGTACCTGCCATAACAACGCATTTTGCACTTTTAAGATTTATCGTGTCAATATCGGATTTTAATTCGCTGATTTTTCCGTTCCAAAGCGGTGCGCTTGCCGCAGAGATGCTGTGCAGGGATTTGAGCGGAATCGGAAAAGAGCCTCTTGCAAGAGAATCGAAAAACAGTGCGCCCATATCGTTATATATTTTTTGCGTTTCGGACGGAGTAAGCAGAAATTTATCCAGCCCTTTTGCAAGTACGCCGCTTTCAAAAAGGGATTTTATTTCTTCATTATTAAGCTTTGATATGTCCTTAGATTTTTTCTCGCACCTTGCGCTTTCAAACACAAACAGCAGGTCGTTTTTGCAATAATCGAATATGCTTTCAAGTCCGCTTTCATATGCTATAGGTAAATACCTCTCGACATTTGCGGGAAAAATGCCGCCCTCAAGCCTGTCAATATCCCTTGCAACGGACTGCTTCGCTTTTTCATTCTTGGTTCTTGAAATGCGTTTTAAATAGGATTGCAATATGTCGCCGAGAGCTTCGGCACTGTCAAAAACGGTTTCAAGCGCAGGCACGATTTTTGCTTCGCTTAAATTCTCGTAACGCCTTTGGTCGCTTGCCGAAAAGGAGTAAAGCCCCTCGATTGTGTCGCCCCAAAAGTCCGCTCTTACGGGATTTTCGCAGTCGGGCGGAAAAAAGTCTATTATTTCTCCGCGGTGTGAAAACTGTCCTGCTCCGTCAACGAGCTCGGCTCTTGTATAGCCTGCCTGAATGAGCTTTTCGATAAGCTCGGACTGCTTTATTTCCGTTCTTGCACGAACGGAAAAAACGCGCTTTTTAAGCTCGGCTTTCGGCATTGTTAACGCCATTGCGCTCTCTGCCGATAGAACGATAAATCTATAGTCTTTTTCGCAGATTTTTGCGAGCACGCCAAGCCTTTTATGCTCATATTCGCGGCTTTTTGCCTCGGTGCCTGCAGGTGAAATATCCTTGGCAGGCATAAAATACGCGCCGCCGTAAATTGCGTTTAAATCGTCGGTAAGCTTGGAGGCAACGCTTTCTTCATCGCAAATAATGAGCGCGCGGCGAGAAAGCGCTTCGCACAAAGCGCCTGCAAAAACTCCTTTATTAACAGCCGAAAGCCCTGTAATGGCAAGGGGGAGGGTGTTAGCCTCAACCGCCTTTGTTACAGAGCCGAATTCGTCAGAATTTTTTAATGCATCTAAAAAAGCCGACATATAATCCTCTTATATAGTTTATTTACGAATTATATTTGTTCATAGCCGTATCAATCTGACCGTCTATAATGAGTTTTATTGCATCGACGGCGTTATCAACAGCGCCCTCAAACGCCTTTTTTTCGCTCTCGGAAAAGGGTGAAAGCACCCACGAGGCGAGGTCATAATCCGGATTGGGCTTTGCGCCTACGCCGAGGCGTATTCTCGGAAAATTATCGGAATTAAGGTGATAGATAATGCTCTTCATACCGTTGTGTCCGCCGTCCGAGCCTTTTTTGCGAATACGCATAACGCCTGCGTCGAAATTAATATCATCATAAATCACTAACACATTTTCGGGAGGGATTTTATAGAATGAGACGCACTCGCCTACAGCCTCACCCGAATTATTCATAAATGTTGACGGCTTCATTATTATACAGCGCTTTGAAGATAGAACAGTGTCGCAAATAAGCGATTTGAATTTTATTTTTTTAATATCAAAACGCTCTGTATCGGCGAGCCTGTCAAGCGCAATAAAGCCTGCATTGTGGCGGGTGGCGGCATATTTTCCGCCGGGATTTCCCAAGCCGACTATAAGCCACTCAACTTTGCCCTGCGGCGCAGGCTTTCTATTGAGTTTTAATCTTTCAAAAATTTCTTCTATTGACATAATTGTTTATATTGAATAAAGTTTGATAATAAAATATAGTTTAATTTTTCATTAATTATTTGCGATTAGCGAGAAGTTAAACTGATTTAGAAATTTCAGTTGAATTTGCGCTATTTGCGAGTGACGCTTTACTTTGTGTAAAGCGAATGAGCAAAGAACGCAAAGTCTCTGAAAGAATAAATCAGGTTGCTTCGAGGTGATTGCAAATAATTACATAATAAGGCGAGCGAGGAAAGAGCGGAAAGGCGCAAAAATACCAAATCAATCCATGTTGCGGATTTTATCGTTGTCCTTAACCCATCCCTCTTTGTTGGTTTGGTGATTCCTTGCGATAGCGAGCGAATAATCGGGTACATCCTTATCAATGGTAGAGCCTGCCGCCGTGTAGCAGAACTTGCCGAGATGCACGGGAGAGATAAGATTGGTATTACAGCCGATAAAGGAGCCGTCGCCGATAGTTGTGCGGTGTTTTTGCTGACCGTCAAAATTAACGGTTACGCAGCCGCAGCCCATATTGATGTTTTTACCGAGGTCGGAGTCGCCTACATAAGTCAGGTGAGAAACCTTGGTGCCGTCATCAATAGTAGAATTCTTAATTTCAACAAAGTTGCCGATATGAACATCGGATTTAATGAAGGAATTAGGTCTGAGATGAACGAAGGGACCGAGATCACATTCATCGCCCACGGAGCTTTTATCGGCAACAACATTGTCGAGAATAACATTATTGCCGACTTCCGTATCGGTAATATAGGAGTTAGGACCTATAACACAATTAGAGCCGATTACGGTATCTCCCAAAAGCACGGTGCCGGGGAGAATTCTTGTATCCGTACCGATTTCAACATCAGGACCGATTATTACACCTTCACTGCAGGGAATGTCAACGCCCTGAAGCATTTGGAACTGCAAGTATTTAATGCGGAGCTTATCGTTCAGGTCAAGAAGCTGAATTCTGTCGTTAGCGCCGAGAACAACATCACTGTTCTTTGCAGTGTATGCGCTTGCCTTCAGGTTTTCACTTATGGCTATTTCAATGCAATCGGTAAGATAATATTCATTTTGATTATTATCGTTTGTGATTTTGCTAAGTGCATCAAGAAGTACATCAACCTTAAACCAATATGCTCCCGAATTAACTTCGCTGATTGCTTTTTGCTCATCCGAAGCGTCCTTTTCTTCAACAATTTCCTTTAAAAATCCACCGTCATCACGCACAATTCTGCCGTAGCCGAAAGGATTTTCAACCTTAGCCGAAATAACTGTTAGAGCATTATCCGACTTAGTGTGATAAGCCAAAGCGCGCTCAATAGTATCGCCGTCCATAAGAGGACAGTCGCCGTTGAGAATAAGAACGTTGCCGCCCTTGAATTTTTCAATAAACGGTGCCGCCTGCATTACAGCATGCCCTGTTCCGAGCCTTTCGGACTGAAATGCGGTTTCGGTCTCACCGTCTAAATGAGCCTCAAGCATTTCATGAAGATGACCCGTTACAACGCAAATGTCTTTTATACCTGCGTCACGAGCAGCGTCAATAGTCCAATCAACCATTGGTTTAAAGAGGACTTCGCAAAGCGCCTTCGGTTTGTTTGATTTCATTCTTTTACCTTGCCCTCCGGCAAGAATTACAGCACAATTTTCCATATCATTAACCTCTAAAAAACTTAATTTTTGTGTATTGTTAATATATTATTACTTATTTTTCAGGATTTTGCAAGTAAAATTTGTTAATTTTCTACATTGCTTAATTCAGTTAAATATTATAAAATAATATAGTCGCCACTATATGTGGAATAAAATATTATAATTTTTATATATAAAGTATTTTAGGAGGAAAAATAAATGGCAAAAAAATATTGTTATCTTTTTTCTGAAGGTAATGCCAACATGAGAGAGCTCCTTGGCGGTAAAGGCGCTAACCTTGCGGAAATGACCAATATCGGTCTCCCCGTACCTCAGGGTTTCACTATTACAACCGAGGCCTGCACCCAATATTATGAGGATGGCAGAAAAATCAATCCCGAAATCGTTGCGGAAATTGAAGAGTACATTACTAAAATGGAAAAAATTAACGGCAAAAAATTCGGCGATAAAGAAAATCCGCTTCTCGTTTCCGTTCGCTCGGGCGCAAGAGCATCTATGCCCGGCATGATGGATACTATACTCAACCTCGGTCTCAACGAAGAGGTTGTTGAAGTTATGGCTGAAAAATCCGGTAATCCCCGTTGGGCTTGGGACTGCTACAGAAGATTTATTCAGATGTATTCCGATGTTGTTATGGAAGTCGGCAAGAAATACTTTGAAGAGCTCATTGATGAGATGAAGGCTAAGAAAGGCGTTACTCAGG
>CADBNM010000112.1 GCA_902796055.1 Oscillospiraceae bacterium | reverse complement strand
GCTATTAAAGTTAAGCAAATGCTTGAAATTGTAAACCTTTCCGGTTTTGAAAACCGTGACATCAACAATCTTTCCGGCGGGCAGCAACAAAGAGTTGCAATTGCGAGAGCGCTTATAAACGAGCCGAAAGTTCTTCTGCTTGATGAGCCTCTTTCCGCGCTTGATTTGAAATTGAGAAAAGATATGCAGGTGGAGCTTAAAAACATACAGCGGCAAACCGGTATCACCTTTATTTTTGTAACTCACGACCAGGAAGAAGCGCTTTCTATGTCTGACACGGTTATTGTCCTCGATAACGGTCAAATTCAGCAAATCGGCACGCCTGAGGATATTTATAATGAGCCTGTTAATGCGTTTGTAGCTGATTTCATCGGTGAAAGCAATATCGTGGACGGTGTTATGAAAGATGACTGCTTAGTTAGTCTTGATGGCGTTGATTTTGAATGTGTTGATTCAGGTTTTGAAAAAAACGAGGCGGTTGATGTTGTTATCAGACCCGAGGATGTGGACATAGTCGATTTCAATAAGGGAATGCTTAACGCCGAGGTCACCGGCGTAACCTTTAAAGGCGTATATTTTGAAATAATTGCAGATGTTCAAGGCTTTAAGTGGATGATTCAGTCAACCGATATTCAGCATGTAAACGATAAAATCGGGCTATATATTGAGCCTGATGCATTTCATATAATGAAAAAATCCGAGTACTCAGGTAAATTCGGCGACTACAGCACTTTTAGTGATGAAATTGAACAGCTGTCAGATTTGTCCTATAGTGAGGATGAGGGAAATTCAGGCAATGAATAAAAAGAACAATAAAAAGTATTTAGCGTCTGTATATATCGTTTGGATGCTTATTTTTACAATAATACCTTTAGGTTTAGTTGTGTATTTTTCTTTAACCGATACAAACGGCGCTTTTACATTTGACAATTTAAAGAATATAGGCGAATATACACCTGTTTTTTTGTCTTCAATTAAGTTTTCGGCGATTGCAACTGCTCTTTGCCTTGTTTTAGGCTATCCTTTTGCCTATATTATTTCAAAAGTCAAGGCTTCAAAACAAACGGTTTTTTTAATTTTTATAATGCTTCCGATGTGGATAAATTTCCTTTTAAGAACATACGCATGGATGACTTTACTTGAAAATAACGGTCTGATTAATAAATTTTTCTCTCTTTTCGGTTTAGGGCCGTTTCATATGATAAATACAAAGGGCGCCGTAGTTTTAGGTATGGTTTATAACTTTTTGCCATATATGATTATACCCATTTATAATGTTATAACTAAAATTGATAAAAATGTTATTGTAGCGGCGCAGGATTTAGGCGCTAATAGTTTTAATGTTATTACGCGCGTTATTTTTCCGCTAAGCATGCCCGGTATAGTTTCGGGTATTACAATGGTTTTTGTGCCGGCAGTAAGTACATTTATTATTTCAACTATGCTCGGCGGCGGTTCCAACTTGATGATAGGTGATTTAATTGAACTTCAATTTTTAGGCGGTTCCTATGACCCTAATTTAGGTTCGGCGTTATCATTGGTGCTTATGGTACTTATATTAATCAGTATGGGTATTATGAATGAATTTGACTCGGGAGAGGAGGAAATGATAGCTATATGAAAAAGTTTCTCTCAAAAGCATATGTTGCGTTCATTTTTCTTTTCCTGTATGCTCCTATAATTGTTCTGATAGTTTTTTCATTTAATAATTCAAAAAGCCGTTCTGTTTGGCACGGTTTTACTTTAAAATGGTATGTCGAGTTGTTCAAAGACCAAGCTATAATCAATGCTTTTGTAACTACGCTGTTGGTTGCGACTCTTGCCGCTTTAATCGCCACTGTGCTCGGGACGCTTGCGGCTATCGGATTTAACAGTATGAAAAAAACTCCAAGAAAGTTTTATATGCAGGTTAATAATATACCTATGCTTAATCCCGAAATTGTAACGGGTGTTTCTCTAATGCTTTTGTTTGTATATGTCGGCAGAATTTTAGGCGGAATGGAACTTAGTTTTTTTACATTACTGCTTGCTCATATAACATTTAATGTGCCTTATGTTATTCTTAATGTAATGCCGAAATTAAAGCAAATGGATACTCATTTGTATGACGCTGCTTTGGATTTGGGCTGTAAGCCTGCCCAAGCTTTTTTTAAGGTTGTTATGCATGAAATAATGCCCGGAATTATATCAGGCTTAATAATGGCGTTTACGCTTTCTTTTGATGATTTTGTTATAAGTTATTTTACAAGCGGTTCTTCTTCTCAAACTCTTTCTATTATCATTTATGCTATGACAAGAAAGAGAATAAGCCCGAAGATTAACGCTTTATCATCAATTATGTTTATAACTGTTTTTGCTTTATTATTAATTGTTAATTTCAGGCAGGATAAGAACAAAAAAGGAATAATAAAAAAGTTAAAGGGGAGTAATATATGAAAAAAACAGCGCTCTTTCTTTGCTTTATAATATTGCTTGGTGTTCTGAGCTTCGGCTCGAGCGCAAAGAACAGAGAAATAACAGTATATAATTGGGGCGAGTATCTTCCCGACGGTACCGACGGTTTTGTTGATGTAAATAAGCTTTTCACTGAAAAGACCGGCATTAAAGTTAATTATTCAACATATCAAAGCAACGAAGAAATGTTTACCAAGCTATCGGGTGGCGGCGTTAGCTATGATATTGTTATACCTTCTGATTATATGATTTCAAAGATGATTGCAAATGATATGCTCGCTGAAATCAATCTTAAGAATATTCCGAATTATAAAAATATTTCCGATGATTTTAAATCACTTGAATATGACCCGGAGAATAAATATTCAGTTGCTTATACAGGTGGAACGGTAGGTATAATTTATAACAAAAAACTAATCAAGCCGGGCACTGATTTGAATACATGGGATGTTATGTGGAATCCCGAGTATAAGGGGCAGATTTTAATGTTTGCTAACTCGCGAGATGCCTTTGCGTGCGCATTTTCAAAGCTTGGCTACAGTTTGAATACAACTGATAAGCAACAATGGATTGAAGCAGCAAATCAATTAAAAAAGCAAAAGCCTCTTGTACAGTCTTATGCCATGGATCAAATAATGGATAAAATGATTGCAGGGGAAGCGGCACTTGCCCCTTATTATGCAGGGGATGCAGTAACTTGTATGGCGGAAAATGAAGATTTGGACTTTATAATTCCGGATAATGCAGTTTTCAACCGCTTTGTCGATGCAATGTGCATACTTAAAGGTTCTGAACATAAAAGAGAAGCAGAAGAATATATCAACTTTATATTAGAACCTGAAATTGGCGAACAAATTGCTTCTTACCTTAACTATCCTACGCCGAATAAAGAAGCGTTTAAGCTATTGAGCAGTGAACAACAGAATAATCCTATTTCATATCCAAGTGAAGAAAAGCTCAAAAACGCCGAGGTTTTCATAAATTTACCGCCGGAAATTGATGAACTTCAAAAGGATTTGTGGACTTCTGTCAGGGCTGACAGCTCGGGTTCAGCGTGGTCAATAGCAATGGTTATTTTTGCTTTTGCACTGCTATGGGCACTAATAGCTTTTTATAGAAGAATTATTAAGAGAAAAAAATTCAAGTAAAGCCCAAAAAAGTGTTGACATATTTATTATGATATGATAGAATATCTGCGTTGTGCGAGAGTGGCGAAATCGGCAGACGCGCACGTTTGAGGGGCGTGTGAGGTGACTCGTACGGGTTCAAGTCCCGTCTCTCGCACCAAAGAAACAGCAACCAAAAGGTTGCTGTTTTATTTTTGGTAAGAGAGATGATAGACTTGAACCCGTGATAAGTTGGGGTCCCCGGAAAGTATTGCGTAGCAAACTTTTTGGGGAGAGGAGAAACAAACGGAGCAACACTTAAAGTATTTGCTTGCAAATTCTTTCTGTTGAGGAGTTTGTTTGGACGAGCGAAGCCGATACATCACTGCGAATAGCAACATCATTAGGCGCTTGCGCCGACATCATTCAGTGCGCAGCACTGCTGCCCGTGCGTCAGCTCGACAAACTCTTCTTTTTCCATTT
>CADBNM010000111.1 GCA_902796055.1 Oscillospiraceae bacterium | reverse complement strand
TTAACTCCCAAACAATATCTATGGATGTTAAAGGCTATATCGCTTCAACCCTGTCGGGTGAAAAGTATGACTTTAATTTTACTGATATTAAAAAATCCCTAAAAACAAAGCTCACCTCGGATATCAAGTCAAAAGGCTATAAGGTTGACGCTGATATGGAGGACAAGATTGATAGCTTTTGCGATAATGTTTTGCAACGATATAAGTTAGCTTTAACAGTTCCCTTTGCCGGTTATTTCTTCACGGCAAAATCGGCATTAAATACATTAATATCCATTTTGGCTATTTTTGCGTTTCTGATAATACTCGGCACAATCTTTATAATGCTTGCAATATATCATTTCAAGGTTGTCCACAAAACCTTTAGAATGTTGGCGTATTCGTTTATATCGGGCGGATTTATGCTCCTCGCCTCTTCGCTGTACTTCCATCTTTCGGGTTTTGTTCAAAATATTAATATCAGACCGATTTACCTTTACGACGCTATTCAGAATTATGTCGGCTTCGGCTTGTCGTTTGCATATTTCGTTTCAATAACTCTTATAGTTACCGGCGCAGTATTTGCAATTGGAAGCGAAGTATTAAGAGAAAGAGTTAAGCATAACTACTTCCTTCGCCTTGAGGATAACTTCAGAGAAAGAATTAATAAAGAAATCGAATCTGCTTCTGCTGATGTAGACTCAAAAATGAAGGATGTCAACTCATACCGTAGCAGAATAGAGCACGATGAATTCAATAAATTTGCCGAAGAACAGCTCGCGAATGTAAGGCTTGACACTAATATTGACTATGATACAGGCGTTAAGCCGAGAAACAGAAGAATAAACAGAACATCAGATGCAAGCGTTGATTCCGATTTCACCGAAATCAATCCTGATGATTTTAAATAATTAATCAATTAATACCGAGGCAAAATGTCTCGGTATTTTTTTGTCTATTTGACACTATACTGTTATTATGTTAAAATTAAATGTAATATATTTTTAATGGAGAATACCAAATGATAGAAAGAGTTAATGACAGCAATTACGCTGAGTATGAAGCATTTTTAGCTTCTCATCCCAAGGGCTTATTCTGCCATACAAGAGGCTGGGGCAAGGTTAAGTCCGCTTGGAAGTGGGAAGCGATAATGGCAAAGGATGAAAACGGCAACATTAAGGGTGCAGGCTCTGTTTTAATCAGGTTTATGCCTGTTATAAAATACTCACTGCTTTATGTATGCCGCGGCTTTGCTTGCGATACCGATGATTTAGAAACCTTTGATGAACTTCTTTCGGGCATTAAGCAAATCGCCAAGGAAAACAAGGGCTATGTAATTAAAATTGACCCCGAAATAACTGTCGAGCATACTGATTTTGAAAAACATCTAAGAGATGTCGGTTTTAAAAGATTGCCCGCAGGTCTTGATTTTGAGAATGTTCAGGCTCGCTTTGTTTATGTTTTTGACTATAAGGGTATGGACGCAGACGAGCTTATGCTCACCTTTAAGCCCGATTACCGTAACCGCATCAGAAAAGCGGGCAGAAAGGGCGTAGAGGTCAAAATATGCGGTAAAGAGGCTTTACCCGAATTTGTCGAAATAATGAAAGAAACAGGGGAGAGAGACGGTTTTTCAACCAGACCGATTGAATACTTTGAGTCTATGTTGGACGGTCTTGGCGACTACGCAAGGCTGTATATGGCTTACTATGAAGGCAAGCCTATTGCCGGCACAATCGCCATTAATTTCGGTAAAACCTGTAAGTATCAGTACGGTGCAAGCTCCAATTCCTACCGCAACACTTATCCCAACTATCTGCTCCAATGGAAAATGATTGAGTGGGGACTTGAAACAGGTGCCGAGGTTTATGACTTCGGCGGCATAAGCGGTGATATTGAGAACGAGAATAATCCGCATTATGGGCTTTATCGCTTTAAAAGAGGCTTTAACGGCTATATAAGAGAGTTTATCGGCGAATACGATTTGGTTCTCAATCCGCTTGTTTATAATCTTTATAATGCCGCGGACAAACTCAGAAAAAAAATAAGAGGTTAAAATGAAATATATTATCAATGAAAGTGACTTGATTTATAATATTGAGGCTGTTAAAGCCGAAATGGGCGAGGAATGTAAGATTATCGGCGTCCTTAAAGGTAACGGCTACGGTTTTGGCAGAGATTATATGGCAAAACTACTGCTTGAAAACGGAATTGATACTTTTGCAGTTACGGAAATTGAAGATGCCGAAGAGCTTTTAAGCGGCATTTTAAAGGGCAAGGATATGCTTATGCTGCGCTCAACCGCAATTCCCGATGAGGCGGCAAGAATTGCAGATATCGGTGCTATTGCCACAATAGGCTCATTCGAAGCGGCTAAAGTCTATGACGCTTACTGTCACTCAAAAGGCATTGTCGGCAGAGCGCATATAAAAATTGATACGGGTATGGGCAGATACGGCTTTTTACCGCGAGAAACAGACGATATAATTAAAGTATATCAATCCTGCTCCAATATTAGTTTTGAAGGCATTTATACCCATTTTGCCGCAGCTTTTACGGATAACAACAGAACCAAAGAGCAGCTTGCACTTTTCAATAAAACCGTAGCGCAGATAATGAATATGGGAATTGATGTAGGGCTTATGCATGCTGCAAATTCCTCCGCTGCGTTCAATGTTCCCGAGTCAAGGCTCAGAGCTGTGCGCATAGGCTCTGCTTTTACAGGAAGAATATTGGGCGAAAATGCCGAAAAGCTCAAGAGAGTAGGCTATATGTCTGTAAAGGTGGTAGACATTACAAACCTTCCTGCGGGGCATAAAATAGGCTATAACGGCACTTATACCACAAATAAGGAAACAAAGGTAGCAATTTTGCCTATTGGTCATACAGACGGTTGGGGCATGGCTCCGGTTTATGATTCTTTCTCATTAAAGGACAGTACAAGGAAATCTTTAAGCAATATTAAGAAACAAGTTAAAGGCAATAAAAATTCTGTAGAGATTAATTCTCAGAAATATTTTACTGTAGGACAGATAGGATTGTCACATACAGCCGTTGATGTAACCGGTAGTGAAATAAAAGCGGGAGATGAGGCAAAACTTGATTTTTCACCGCTTTATGTTAATCCTCTTATAAAAAGAGAGTACATTAAAGGCTAAAATACAATAAAAATACATAATATTTATAAAAAAACGCTTCCGTTCTCGGAAGCGTTTTTTGTAAAGCTTTTAACTTTGCAGAACCTTTACATTTATTATTCTATATTTCTGATAACAAGATAGGGCGTGCCGAGCACAGTGCATCTGTCGGCATTAACTCTTTCGGAAGGATAAAACCTGTTAATGGAGCTGAGCGTTATTCTCTCCTCGTTACCCACAAAGTATATCCTTTTAATAATTAAGTGTCTGTTGTATGCAATAACAGCAATTTGTCCCGAAAATTCAAGCTCGCCGTTTTTCTTAAAAATCACCCTGTCACCCTCTCTGTAGTCGGGAGCCATACTGTCGTCGGTTACTTCAAGCACGGCGTAATTATCGGGAGACGATTTAAGAAATGCGGCAGGGATTTCAATACTCTTCTTTTCCCGTGAAATATCAATTATTTCACCATTCTCTATGTTTATATCATAGAGAATAGGAAAAATAATATTAGAGGAAGTATCATTTGAAAAATTTTTATCGGCTCCAGAGGAGACTTTTTTCTCCTCTTTTTTGCCAAAATCCGCGTTTTCAGCCTCGCTGTCATCAAATAAATAAGCAGGACTTACTTCAAGCGCTGCCGCAAAGGCTTTAATCTTAGTCTGGTTTATGTCTCTTAAACCTAATTCAATCTTGTTAATTGCCGATGCAGTCTTAAATCCCACAAGTTCGGCAAGTTCCTGTTGTGAAAGCCCTTTTTGCTTTCTCAAATCCTTTATTTTCTCATTAACTTTCATAATAATTCACCTGTTATATAGGATTGAGTTTGACTATATATAAAATATCACAAAATAGCCATATTGTCAATATAATTTATAATCATACCGCTTTTCAAACCTTTTCGCCGCGTCAAGCGCAAATGTAAAACCACGGCTAAACCGAGCAGAAACGAAAAAATCTCGACATCATAAAACCGTACAGCCAAGCCGAATTTTGCATTGTGTAGCCAAAATGGCTACAAAAAAATACATATGTACCCTTATCATAATTTGAATAAAAAAAGAATAAAAAACGGCGAACTTGTTTCGTTCGAATTTGTCTCGGATTATAAAAATATCGGGGAGTGTATGCTGCTGCATTTCAACACTCCGCCGTTCACAAGACCCGTCCGCCCGAAAAAATACGCAGAGTATCTTGAAGTGATTAGCAAAATAAGAACCTGACTTACTCGCCGCAAGTCAGAACCTTGTTGGTATTAACCATACTTGAAAGTGACAATGAAATCTTTTGCGTTGCAAAAGATTAAATCGGGCGTTGCCCGCAGTCAAATGAACATATGATATAATAAAGTAAACATTTAAATAGCGAATGAAGATAGTATGAATGATGTTACATTCATAATTATCTTCTTTTTCCATTTTGTACAACAAAGTAAGAGCAACAGTCCGGTTGCA
>CADBNM010000110.1 GCA_902796055.1 Oscillospiraceae bacterium | reverse complement strand
TAACGCAAAGATTTAAATAACTCTACTAAATCACATAAATAATAACAGTCTGCACGATTTTAGCCACTTTTTCGACAGTCTGAAAGGATAACGGCATACAATCCGTTATCCTTTTTTCTTCTGTCTGAATTTATGATGTTTTAATTTTTTGATTTCGGTTATATCGTAAGGCGTTGCCTGATATACAAAGTAGTTGAGCCAGTTTGAATAGAACAGATTTGCGCATGAACGCCAAGTCACAACCGGCTTTTTCGAGGGGTTGTCCTCGGGGAATAAGTTTTTGGGTATTTTGGTATCAAGCCCCGCTTTTTTGTCTCTGAAATACTCGTCCTTAAGCGTATTTGCGTCATATTCCGAGTGACCTGTAACAAAAATCTGCCTGCCCCTTTTGGTTGAAATGCAAAATACGCCCGCCTCCTCGCTCGAAGCGAGAATTTTCAGCGTCGGAATTGCTTCAACATCCTCTCGCCTAAAGGTAGTATAGCGCGAATGGGGCACATCAAAAACATCGTCAAAGCCCCTGAAGAGCATACTTCTTTTATGGTCGATTTTGTGCTTATAAACGCCGAAAAGCTTTTCATCAAATTCCTGCTTTTCAATACCGTAATGGTAATAAAGCGCTGCCTGAGCACCCCAGCAAATATGGAGTGTGCTTGTGACATGCGACTTTGTCCATTCCATTATCTCGCACAGCTCGTCCCAGTATTCAACATCCTCAAACTTTAACCTTTCAACGGGCGCGCCCGTGATAACCATACCGTCAAACTTTTTGTCCTTGATTTCGTCAAAGGTTTTATAGAAGTCAATCATATGCTGCGCCGAAACATGAGAAGCCGTGTGCGAAGCGGTCTGCAAAAACTCCATTTCGACCTGTAAAGGCGTATTTCCGAGCAGCCTTACGAGCTGAGTTTCGGTTTCAATTTTGGTCGGCATCAGGTTTAAGAGCAATATTTTAAGAGGGCGTATCTCCTGAGTTGAAGCACGCTCGGTTGTCATAACAAATATATTTTCCTTCTCCATCTGCTTAACCGCAGGCAGGTCGTTGGGAATTTTGATAGGCATAAAATATCACTCCTTTCCAAACTGTTTTATTATTGTATTATTTATGCGTTCAGCGCCTGCTCGATGTCGGCAATAATATCGTCGGCATTTTCAATGCCTACGCTGAATCTGATAAGGTCGGGGCTTACGCCGCACTCCTCGAGCTGCTTGTCCGTAAGCTGTCTGTGAGTAGTTGAAGCGGGGTGCAGGCAGCAGGTTCTTGCGTCCGCAACATGAGTAACGATTGCTGCGAGCTTAAGCGAGTCCATAAACTTAACCGCCGCTTCTCTGCCGCCTTTAACGCCGAAGGATACAACGCCGCAGGTGCCGTTGGGCATATACTTTTTAGCAAGCTCATACTGTTCGTCGTCCTCAAGCATAGCGCACTTAACCCAAGTGATTTTATCGTTATTTTTAAGATACTCGGCAACCTTTTTTGCGTTTTCACAGTGGCGCGGCATTCTCAGGTGCAGAGTTTCAAGTCCCAAGTTGAGCAAAAACGCGTTTTGCGGAGACTGAACGGAGCCTAAATCGCGCTGAAGCTGTGCGATGAGCTTCAACAAATACGCACCTCTGCCCGTATCGCTGTAAACTACGCCGTGATAGCTTTCATCGGGAGTTGTAAGCTCGGGGAACTTGTCATTTTGAGTCCAGTCAAAATTGCCGCTGTCGACAACAACGCCGCCGATTGTGCTCGCGTGACCCTCCATATATTTTGTGGTGGAATGAACAACGATGTCCGCACCGAATTCTATCGGACGGCAAAGCACGGGAGTCGCAAAGGTGTTATCAATGATAAGCGGAATACCGTTTGCGTGAGCAACTTCGGCAAATGCGCTTATATCAAGCACATCCAAGCTCGGATTGGAGATGGTTTCGCCGAAAATCGCCTTGGTGTTCGGCTTGATTGCCGCCTGCAACTCCTCTTTGGTAGCGTGAGGAGAAACAAAGGTAAAATCGAAGCCCAGCTTCCTCATTGTAACATTAAAAAGATTGAAGGTTCCGCCGTAAATTGCGGAAGATGAAACAATGTGGTCGCCCGCCTGAGCGATGTTAAATATAGAGTAATAGCTCGCCGCCTGACCGCTCGAGGTAAGCATAGCGCCTACGCCGCCTTCGAGCTTTGCGATTTTAGCCGCAGCCAAATCGCAGGTCGGGTTTTGCAGTCTCGAATAGAAATAGCCGCTTTTTTTAAGGTCAAAAAGCTCGCCCATTTCGGTACTCGATTCGTATTTAAAGGTGGTGCTCTGAATAATCGGAATAACTCTCGGCTCGCCGTTTTTCGGCTCATATGCGCCCTGAACGCAATCAGTTTCAATATGTCTTTTCATTTTAACATCTCCATTTTCCAAATTATATATAGTATAACATAAAAAATTTTTATATCAACCTAAAATTAATCGGGAGACAAATTTTTATCTCCCGATTGATTTATTGCTTATTTTTTTGTTTTAACTTTTTTCGCTTTGCTCCAGCCGGAGAAGTAATTAACTCCCGCCGCTTTTTTGTAAGTTCTGATTCTTACATAATATACTTTTTTCGCCGCAAGCTTTTTCGCCGTGTATTTATATGCCTTATAATTCTTTATCGTGATCGTTTTTGCGCCCGAGAAGCTTGCTTTGCGCGAATACTGCAGCTGATATCCGGTGTTTTGAGTAAGCTGTCTTTTCCATTTCGCGGTAAACGCTTTCTTTGCGGGAGAAAGCTTTGAGAGCGAGGTGCCTTTGGGATAAATTTTAAAAGTGAGCTTTTTTGTTCCCGAATATTTACCCTTAAATACGACCTTAACCGTATAAGAGCCCACATTCTTTCTGCCGCCGGGATAAGTCACGGTGTAATCAGTATTTTTCTTAAGTGTTTTACCCGCCGAGTCTTTAACTGTAACTCCCGGGGTGCGCACGGAGCCGTAAGTATACTTAACAGTCGATAAGGAAACGGACTTTATTTTATGAATGATGCTGACATTGCCTTCACCGCATACAGAGCAAATTTTTGTGAGGGTACCGTTAGCGCTTTGAGTTGCTTTTTTAACGGTGTTTTTATATGTGTGAGTTCTTTCGTTTTCAAACTCTGCCACAATATTCATATCGCGGGTAGGTCTGAAACGGTATTCGGGTTCTTCCGAAATAAGGGTGCCGTTTTCATACCAGCCTGCAAAGTCGCTGCATTTTTCGGTTGCGTTCAGCGTAACATAATCGCCGCTTGTTACGCTCAGTGAATCGGTCGCGGCGCCTCTGCCCGAAACCGAAACATTAATGTTATACTGAACATTTTCGGTCAACACTTCGTTTGCGCTGAGTGAATTTCCGCTCTTATCTTTAAGAGAATAGTTATCATTATTCAGAGCCGAGGTGTATTGCTCGCCTTTTACTACATCGAGGTCAAAGTAGTTTACTCTTTGCACCTCGCCCTCTTCGGCATCGGTATTTTCAATAGAATAATCAAGCTTTCCGTTATCGTTGCCGGTTATCTTGATATCATAATTGCCGTTAGAAGGCAACCAAACCGTCTTTTCATCGCCGTTAACCTCGGCATAAAGCGCATTTTCTTTATCCGCAACGCTTTGATCAACCTTGTTGTTTGTGATTTTAGCGACTGTTTGAGAGTCGGATTTATCAACAATTTCAACATCAACAGGGCAGTTACAGGAAACTTTCTTTGCGCCTCGCTTTTGAGTTACTTCATCTGAAGAAAGTGCAAGCATAAACGAGCAGTATGTTTCCATTTTGTGCGCATCTTCAAACCTTGCATCCAGACGCTGATTAACAATAAAAAAGCCTGAAATAGATTTGAAAAGATTGCTTCCGCCTTGACTGACAAAATCATCCGCAATCGGAGCAAGCATTAACCTTAAAGAAGTGTCTTTTTCATCTTGATTTTTTGTTTTATTTACTTGAGGACATAATCCATGTTGAAAAAACTCAAATGGCGACATTCTTATTATAGGTATTAAATTGAACGGCGGAGGACCCGGTGAACCCACTACAGTATACTTTTTATTATAATATTCATTTAAATCGTCTACATATGCGCCCATAATGCTAACAATAGCATTTACATTGAATTCGGTACCATTGCGATAATCATTAAATTCTTTGAGTTTATCTTTGTCCACCTTACCGTCTTTCTTTGTTACCGGATTAATGGCTGTGTAATAATTCAGCATACGCTTTTTATACGCCTTGTAATTCTTGTCATTACTTCCGGTGGGCAATTTATAGGTTTTGCCGTATTTTCCGTAGCCCCATTTTTCAAGCAAAACATGGGTAACGAAGTCTGTAGGGAACACTATGTTAAAAATGCCTTTATAATCGTCATTTTTCACTTTTTTATCTTTTGTGTTGTTAGGTGTGGCAAAGGTGTAAGTGAATAAATTTTCTTTTTTAACTAATTTATTTTTTGTTTCATTGATTAAATCTGCCGCCAACAAATTAGCTGCCGCAGCTCCGCGAGAGTGACCGGTTAAAAGAATTTTTGAATTTGTACTGTTTAATTCGTTTTCTTTCATAAATTTACTCAGTTTATCATAAGCAAAGTTTTTGGCATCATTAAATCCATAATGGTTTTTTTGGTTCCATTTCTTGCGGTTGGTGGTGCTTTTTGTCCCTTCCGGGTCAAAATTGGAATTCCATTGAAGTTTGTTTGAGCCTATTAAGCCCATAAACACTAAAGTGTATCCTTTTTTTATTTTTTTATAAGCAATAAAATAATTTACTTCATCTCTTTTGGTGTCAAGTTCCAAATAGTCAACGCCTATGTAAGACTTATATCCATAGTAGTTTGTTTCTTTTTTGTAAGAAGCTATAGAAAAACCCAATGACATCAAAAAACTTTTTAAATCAGCCGAATAGTAATCACCTTTGTATTGGTATCCTTCTAATGCAGCTATAGAGCAAAGTTTTGCAATCTCATGATTGTATGTAGCGGAACTGTCGTCGAACCAGTTTATATCAATAGTCGGCACTAATTTGTTGTTGGCGTTAACAACTTTGTTGTTTACAATAAACTCTCCAAAGGTTTTATTTCCAAGTTGATTTGTTTCACATCTACCGGTGATTTTATTTAAATGAATAGCAGGACATATCCCATAATTGGAATTTACAGATGCTTTTGAATAAGTGCCTTTGATATAATCACATGTTTGAACAAAACATGCTCGAATTCCTGCAGAACGAGTAAGGTAGCTATATACTAATTCGCAATTATTATCATCTGTATACAAAGATACGCCCTGTATCTTTGTATAATCAGAACCCTCTTTATTCCTGGCGTCACATGAAGCGTATTCCGAAAAACCATAATGAGTAGAACATTCTTCGCTTGTGGACAACAAAAACACTTTGTCCTGAGATGTGTAGTAATAATTATTATCTTTATTATACGGATTTATGGTGTAAAGTTCGGTAGTGTTTATATAGTTTTTTTCAGATGAAGAAAAAGCGGTGTTATAAAAATCATTGTTAAGCCAAGTTCTAATATCGCTTTGAGAGTAATAGTTTGCAATAATGGTTTGGCTTTCATCTTTATAACTTATCAAGGTTTCTCTTATTGCAGCATCCACATAATCACGGTATTCTTCATAGCAGGTATTAGAAAACGGTTGATTATCAATAACCGTTTTGCACTGAACCAAGCCTGTTTCGGGGTCAAGCACTACCCATTCAAGGGGCTCGTAAAGGAACCAGTAAACCTCATCGGCATAGTAGCCGTTTTCGTCTTGATTTGTATACCAGTTTCCGTCCTCATATCCGTAATCAAGTGCTTCAGCATCTGTACAAGTTGGTCTGTATTTTGTAAATTTAACAGCGCGGTATTTGTTGCCGTTATATGTAACATCGGCATATTTCATCCAGTCGCCTTTTATGAAATCACCGTCGCCGTCGGAGCTGTAATAGCCGTAAGACTTCCAATTAAGGCTCAGATTATTTAGCGAATTAAGCACATAATTGTTGGTGACTTCCATTTGCGGGTATGAACCGAATTCTATGATGTCACCTTCGCTGTAAGTGCTTTTTGCGCTCTTAGTCGCAAAGGCGGAAAAAGGCACTATAGACAGCAGCATTATCACTGTGAGAAATAAACTGATTGCTCTTTTCATTTGTCTTTCCTCCGATTATAACTTTAATGAAAATATTATAGCATAAAATATAATTAATGGCAAAAGGCAAATGAATAAAGCGGACTTTTCTTCACAACAGCGCGCCGACCAAGAGCGTTTCTTTGAGCAGGGAGTAGTCGTAATCCGTTTCGGCGGTGCCGTGATTATTTAAAAACAGCGAGTATGCGGGAAGTTTTGCATTTACCTCCGCCCAGCGGCGGAATTCGGCGCAGACGCCGTTCTTTTCTCCTGCCACGGGTATTTTTGAGCAGGCGGAAATTATGTCGCCGACGGTTTTTGTATCAACGCCGTCTATATGCCTTTGCTTAGGACAAATTATGCAATTGCCCTCTCCCGCAACGGTGAAAGTGAGTCCCGCCTTGTGAAACGCTAAATATTTTGCAACGGGCAGAAGATTGCGTATATTTATTTTCGTGTCCTCGTAGGTCATAGCCTGCGGACAAACTGCCGGCACGACTATAACGCTTCTTTTATCCATCGCTTTTTTTACCGCTATTCCCGCCATATTGCTGTTTGTTTCCGCGGCGGTGAGAAGCTCGTCAAAAAATTTAAGGAGCATAACGCTGCTTTCTCTTTCCTCGCTGCCGAAGCCGCCGAGATATATGCAGGGCTTGTCCGAAGCGCCGAAGCAAAGCGCGGGAATGTGATTGTCGATTAAAAAAACGGAACACTGAGAATGAGCCTCGTTAATCTCAAAAATAGTGTCCCATAACGCTGACATAAACATAGTTTTAACCTCCGAAAAATGAACTTGTTAAATCTTATGGAAATCCGCCTCGGAATATGTTAAAATATATTAGACAATTTTTGCAGGAGCACTAAAATGGATTTAAAAGAAAAATTTGTAAGAAATGTAGAAACGCACAAGGGCAGAATTTTCACTTTCCGTTCCGATGAGGTTTTATGCCCGAACGGCAATTTGGCTTTCAGAGATGTAGTTGACCACAACGGCGGAGTGTGCGTTGCGCCGATAACGGACGAGGGCGAGCTCATTTTTATTAAACAGTTTAGATATGCTTATGAAGAGGTGCTGCTCGAACTTCCTGCGGGCAAGCTCGAAAAGGGCGAGAACAATGATGTTGAAGCGGCGGGCAGGCGCGAGCTTGAAGAGGAAGTCGGCGCGCTTGCGGGCAAAATGACGGATTTCGGCGTGTTCTACCCGACTTGCGGCTATTGCAATGAAAAAATATACCTTTTCGCCGCCACCGACCTTACATTTACCGAACAGCATTTGGACGAGGACGAATTTGTTGAGGTGCTCAGATTTTCGCTTGACGACGCGGTAAAAATGGTTATGGACGGCACTATAGTTGACGGTAAGAGCATAGCGCTTATTATGAAGCTCAACGAGGCTTATAAAAACGGAGAAATGAAGATATGACTAAAAAAGAAAGAGCGCTCTTAATAATCGAGGAGCTGAAGCGGATGTATCCCGACGCTCATTGTTCTTTGCAGTATGAAGAGCCGTTGCAGTTGCTTATAGCCGTAGTGCTTTCGGCGCAGTGCACGGACGAGAGAGTAAACAAGGTAACGCCCGCGCTTTTTGAGCGTTTTCCCGACCTCGATTCCTTTTGTGAAGCCGAGCCGGAGGAGATTGCCCGGTACATACATTCGTGCGGATTTTACAACTCAAAAAGCAAAAACATTTCTCTGCTGTGCAAGAAAATCAAGAGTGATTTCGGCGGCAGGGTTCCCGACAACATTGACGATTTGACCTCGCTTGCAGGGGTTGGCAGAAAGACCGCAAACCTCATTTGCGGCGATGTTTACGGCACGGACGGCTATGTAGTTGACACACATATGATAAGGATTTCACAGCGCATGGGGCTTGCGAGCGTAAAAAAGGACGAATCCAACCCCGCGCTTAAAATTGAAATGCAGCTCAGAAAGCTTGTTCCCGAGAGCGAAGCAGGCGATTTTTGCCATCGCATAGTTCTTCACGGCAGGGCGCTTTGCTCGGCGAGAAAAGCAAAATGCGAGGAGTGCGCACTAAATGAAATTTGCGCCAAGAAGATAAAAAAGTAACATAGAAACAGAGGATAGATTATGTCACAACCATTGGCAGACAGAATAAGACCCGACGATATTTCGCTCGTGTGCGGTCAAAAGCACATTTTGGGCGAGGGCAAGCCGCTTCGCAACATCATTGAGCGCGGCGACATTCCCAATATGATTTTTTACGGTCCTTCGGGCATAGGCAAAACTACCATTGCCCGAATTATCGCTTCAAAAACGAACAAAAGGCTTCACAGGCTCAACGGCACAACAGCCTCGACCAAAGACATAAAAGAGATAGTTGACGAACTCGACACCATGCTTGCTCCGAACGGCGTTTTGCTCTACCTTGATGAAATTCAGTATTTCAACAAGCGCCAGCAGCAAAGCCTTTTGCAGTATATGGAAAACGGCAAAATAACGCTGATTGCCTCAACCACCGAAAACCCGTATTTTTATGTTTATTCGGCTATACTTTCGCGCGCCACGGTCTTTGAATTTAAGCCGATTGGCGCCGAGGAGGTACTGCCCGTAATAGAACGGGGATTTAAGACTCTCGGCGAGGAATATTCGGTGGAAATAGAAGTCAGCGACGAGGTTAAGCTTAAAATCGCAAAGGGCTGTGGCGGCGATGCAAGAAAGGCGCTCAATTCGGTTGAAAACTGCTTTCTTGCCTCCAAAACCGAGAACGGAAAATGCGTTATAACTCTTGAAACGGCGCTTGCGCTTTCACAAAAATCCTCTATGCGTTACGACAAGGACGGCGACGAGCATTACGACATAGTCTCAGCTTACCAGAAGAGTATGCGAGGCTCCGACCCGCAGGCGGCGCTTCACTACCTTGCAAGGCTGCTTGAAGCAGGCGACTTGCCGAGTGCCTGCCGCAGGCTTTTAGTCTGCGCGAACGAGGATGTGGGGCTTGCCTATCCGCAAATTATTCCCATAGTTAAGGCGGCGGTTGACACCGCTCTCGAGGTCGGACTTCCCGAAGCGCGTATTCCGCTTGCCGACGCGGTTATCCTCGTTGCAACAAGCCCGAAAAGCAACTCGGGCGCAAACGCTATTGATATGGCGCTTGCGGATGTCAGAAGCGGAAAAATCGGTCCTATTCCGAGGCAACTTCAAAACAAGCATTATGACGGCGATGAGGTGCAAAACAAGGGTCAGCATTATTTATATCCGCACTCCTTTAACAATCATTGGGTGGCTCAGCAATATCTGCCCGATGTTTTGCTCGGCAGCGAATACTATACCTACGGTGAAAACAAAATCGAACAGGCGGCAAAACAATACTGGGACAAAATAAAAAAATAAAAATAAAACTATTGACATTTATTTATAATAGTGCTATTATATCCAATGTTAGCATTGAAACCATGGAGAGTAGAGATTATCTGCTCTCCACTTTTTAAAGTTTTTTTGCGAAGTTGAATTTGTAATATACTTGTTCTTTGAGTTTGCTTTGCTCCTTTACTCGCTTGACTTACACAAAGTAAGCCTGCGCTCTCAAAAAAACAAATCAAATCTCAAATAACTGCGTATCTTACTAAATTCAATTCTTAAAAAACTTTTTGGAGATTTTAAGGCTTTGAATTTGGAATAGCTGTAGATTTAGTTTGTTTTGCTCCTTTGCTCGCTTGACTTACACAGAGTAAGTCTGCGCTCTCAAAAAAACAAATCAAATCTCAAATAACTGCGTATCTTACTAAATTCAATTCTTAAAAAACCTTTAACAATTTTTGGAGAATAATATGGCTACTAAAAAACCGAACACCGTAGAGCGTGTTTATGAAATCGCAAAACCGCTCGCCGAGCAATTAGGGCTTGAAATCTGGGATATTCGTTATCTCAAGGAGGGCGCCGATTGGTACTTGCGAGTATTTATAGACAAGGACGGCGGCGTGGGGATTGACGATTGCGTTGATATGTCCCATGCGCTCGACGCTCCGCTTGACGAGGGCGACTTTATCCCTCATTCCTATACTCTTGAGGTTTCGTCTCCCGGAGTTGAAAGGAAACTTACAAGACCCGAGCATTTTGAAAAATGCAAGGGTGAAGCGGTGAAAATTAAGCTAATTCGTCCCGATGGCGAAGGAAAGCGTGAATTTGCGGGTATACTTGAGGATTACGAAAACGGCGAAATCACCCTTACCGACGGGGAAGGCAAAAAGCTTTGCATTAACAAAAAAGAAACGGCGTTTATCCGCCTTGATGATTTTGGAGGACTTAATCAATGAACAGCGAATTTTTTGAAGCAGTAAATGCACTCGCAGCAGAGAAAAACATTGCAACCGACTATCTTTACACAAGAATCGAAGCGGCTTTAGCGGCGGCTATGCGTAAGAATTACGGCGGTAGCAACAAGGAAAGAGAAGTTGTTAAGTGCAAAATCGACCCCGAAAAGCGCACAATGAAAATTTGGGCGGAGCTCGAAGTGGTTGATGAAATTACCGAGCCGGGCGCGCAAATTCTTTTGTCGGACGCCAAAAAGCTCGACTCCTCGGCTAAAATCGGCGGCTTTTACATTAAAAACATTGAGCTGAGCGAGTACGGCAGAATTGCGGCACAGACCGCAAAGCATGTTATCCGCCAAGGCATCAGAGAGGCTGAGAGAAGCCGTCAGATTGAAGAATTCCGCGCCAAGAAACAGGAAATCGTTACTGCAAAGGTTGTAAGAGTAGACCCGATTAAGGGCAACGCTTCGCTCGATATTAACGGCGGCGACGCTGTGCTTCCGAAGAAGGAGCAGGTTCCCGGAGAGAGCTTTACGGAGGGTCAGCTTATTAAGGTTTATATCGTTGATGTCCGTGATGACGAAAAGGGCTCAAAGGTTATGATTTCGAGAACTCACCCCGGCTTTGTAAGAAGGCTGTTTGAGCAGGAGGTTCCCGAAATTTATGACGGTACGATTGAAATAAAATCCGTTTCGCGCGAGGCGGGAAGCAGAACAAAGATTGCCGTTTATTCCGCAGATGAGGATATAGACCCCATCGGCGCATGCATAGGTCCCAAGGGCTCAAGAGTTAATGCTGTTGTTGAGGTTTTGGGCGGCGAAAAGATTGATGTTATCAAGTACAGTGAAGACCCGGCGGTATACATCAGCGCGGCGCTCGCCCCGGCGGATGTAAGCGAGGTTGAGGTTAATCCCGACGGTGCAAAGGAATGTAAGGTTGCCGTTCCTGACAATCAGCTTTCGCTTGCAATCGGCAACAAGGGACAAAACGCGCGCCTTGCTGCTAAGCTTACGGGTTGGAAGATAGACATTAAGCCCGAGTCTGTTTATTATGAGGAGCAGGCAAAGGCTATAGAAGCGGCTGAGCTTGCAGCTCAGGAAGCGGAGGCTGAAGCCGAAGCAGAGACTGAGGCAGAAGCAGAGGTTGAGACTGAGGCTGCGGTTGAAGCAGAGGTTGAGACTGAGGCGGAACCGGAAGCCGCAGAAGAATAAATAAAAGGGAGAATTCGGCTTGAAACAGCGAAAAACACCGATGAGACTTTGTCTCGGCTGCAATGAGAGCAAGGACAAAAGAGAGCTTATCAGAGTGGTGAAAAACAAGGAAGGCGAAATATTTATTGATAAGACCGGCAAGGCAAACGGCAGAGGCGCATATATCTGCAACAGCTCCGACTGTCTTGAAAAGGCAATTAAAGCCAAGCGTCTTTCGCGCGCATTTTCGGCTGAAATCCCGACTGAGATTTACGATAAGCTCCGAGAGGAGATAAAAAATGAGCTCTAAGCTGTTATCTCTTTTAGGGCTTGCGTACAGAGCGCGGTGCGTCTCGCTCGGGCACGACTCGGCGCTCGAAGCTCTTAAAAAGAATAAAACGAAGCTCATATTAATCGCATCTGACGCCTCCGAAAGGCTTGAAAAAGAATTTAGGCGCGAGTGTGAGCTGAATAAATGTGAAGCACAAATAATAAGAATTAAACAAACAATGTCAGACATTAACTGCGCGTTGCCTCAAAAGGCGGGCGTAATAAGTATTAATGAAAGCGGTTTTGCCCAAAAAATGAAACTGCTTGCAAAGGAGGAATAATATGGCAGCTACAAAAGCTAAGCATAAAATTAATGAGGTGAGCAAGGATTTTGCGCTTGAGAGCAAAAAAATCATTGCTATAGTAGGTGAAATATCCGAAGAGCCTAAAAAGAGCGTTTCGGTACTTACCGAGGCTGAGCTTAACTATATCTTTGAGAAGCTCACCACCGAAAATTCGGTAAAGGATTTTAACGAATACTTCAAAACTGCAAAGCCTGCTCAGAAGGAGCCCGAGCCGAAAAAAACCTCCAAAAAGGCTCAGAGCAAAAAAGACGAAAAGGCTCAAAAAGAACCTTCGAAGAAGGCTGATTCCAAGAAGGAAGCTAAGAAGGAAACCAAAAAGCCGGTTTCTCACAAGCCCTCCGACCCTCAGCCTTTCAAAAAGAAAGAAAAGAAAGAAAACCAGTATAAAGCCAAAACTAAGGGCGAATTCAGAACGATTGACACAAGGGCGTCTAATATCGACCTTTCAAAATATGACGAAAGATTTGAGGAAATGGGCTCCTCTCGCCATGTTAACGACCGTTCTTCCTCCACCAAACAAAAGTTAAAGAAAAAGTCTGACAAAAAATACAGAGGCAAGCAGGGAATTCATCGCCAAAGCGGTAAAAAGGAAACCGAGGCTCAAAGGCTTCGCAGAATTGAGCTTGAAAGAAAGAAGAAAAAGCTTGAAATTACCGTTCCCGAAGAGATTACCGTTGCAGAGCTTGCTTTGAGAATGAAAATTACAGCCGTTGAGGTTATTAAAAAATTAATGACTCTCGGCGTTATGGCGGCTCAAAACGATGTTATTGATTTTGATACTGCTTCAATCGTTGCAGAGGAGCTTCATGTAAGGGTTAAAAAGGAAGTTGTTGTAACCATTGAAGAGCAGATTATTGACGATACCGAGGATGAAGATGAAAATCTCCAGCACCGTGACCCCGTAGTTGTTGTTATGGGACATGTTGACCACGGAAAAACCTCTATTCTTGACGCTATAAGAAACACCAGCGTAACCGAAGGGGAAGCAGGCGGCATCACTCAGAATATCGGCGCTTACAGAACCAAGGTTAACGACCAGACCATCACCTTCCTTGATACTCCCGGCCACGCGGCTTTCACCGCTATGAGAGCGAGAGGCGCGAAGGCTACGGATATTGCGGTTATCGTTGTTGCGGCGGATGACGGCGTTATGCCTCAAACCGTTGAAGCGATTAACCATGCCAAGGCGGCAGATGTAAGCATTATCGTTGCTATAAACAAAATGGATAAACCCGGTGCAAATCCCGATAAGGTTCTCAATGAGCTTACCGAGCACGACCTCGTGCCTGAGCAGTGGGGCGGCGATGTTATCTGCGTTCCTGTTTCGGCTAAGACCAAAGAGGGGCTGCCACAATTGCTTGATACTATTTTGCTCGTTGCCGAGATGGCTGACCTCAAGGCTAATCCCGACAGGCAGGCAAAGGGCGTTGTTATTGAGGCTAAGCTCGATAAGGGCAGAGGTCCCGTTGCAACCTTCCTTGTTCAAAAGGGTACTCTTCATACAGGAGATATCGTTGTTGCAGGCACTGCAGTCGGCAGAGTCAGGGTTATGACCAATGAAAACGGCAAGGTGCTTGAAGAGGCGGGTCCCTCCGTTCCGGTTGAAGTTATGGGCTTGGGCGATGTTCCGAATTCGGGCGACACCTTTGACGCCGTAACGGATGAACGCCTTGCAAGAGAGCTTGTTGAGCAGAGAAAGCAGGAGGCTAAGGACGCTGCGTTTAAGGCGCAAAGCAAGGTTAATCTTGACAACCTCTTTGAAACTCTCGCCGAGGGTGAAAAGAAGGAGCTTAAAATTATCGTTAAAGCCGATGTTCAAGGTTCGGTTGAGGCTGTAACTCAAAACCTTGAAAAGCTTTCAAACGAAGAGGTTAAGGTTAATGTTATTCACGGCGCGGTAGGCGGTATAACCGAAAGTGATGTTATGCTTGCAAACGCTTCCGATGCAATAATTGTAGGCTTCAATGTTCGTCCCGACGCTGTTGCGAGCGCGAATGCGACAAGAGACGGCGTTGATATCAGAACATATCGCATAATCTACGACTGCATTGATGAGATTAAGTCGGCTATGAAGGGCATGCTTGCTCCGAAGTACAGAGATGTAGATATCGGAAGAGCAGAAGTAAGGCAGACAATCACAATCTCTTCCGTAGGCACCATCGCAGGCTGCTATGTGCTTGACGGCAGAGTTGAAAGAAACGCTAAAATCAGAGTTGTGCGTGACGGTATTATCGTCACCGAGGACAACATTTTATCCCTGCGCAGATTCAAGGACGATGTCAAGGAAGTGCAGAAGGGCTATGAATGCGGTATAGGTCTTGAAAAATATAACGACATTAAAGAGGGCGATATTTTCGAGGCGTTTATTACCGAGGAGTATAGAGACTAATGGCAGGTTACAAAACAGACAGAGTCAGTGAGGATATAAAAAGAGCATTAATCTCGGTTATTTCCGAATTGAAGGACCCGAGAATAGCAGGCAAGTTTTTAACCATACTGCGAGTTGATGTTTCTTCGGATTTATCCTATGCAAAGGTATATGTTAGCGCAATCGACGGTATGGACTCGGCAAAAGAAGCCGTAAAAGGGCTTAAAAGCGCACAGGGTTACATTAAAAACCATATTTCCAAGGCGCTTCACCTTCGCAAGACTCCCGAAATAACCTTTGTGGCTGACGACAGCATACAAAGAGGTATGGAAATAGATAAGCTTTTAAAGCAGGCTAACATCAATAGCACTGCTGATGAGGAATAAGAGGTGCTTATGCAAATTACCGCTGTTCAGGCAGCCGAAATATTAAAGGCTGAGGATAACATTACAATTTTAACCCATTTTCACCCGGATGGCGACACTATCGGCTCGGGCTTTGCGCTTGCGCGCGCTTTGAGAAAGATGGGAAAAAAAGCAAATGTTATAAATAACGATGAAATGCACCCGAAATACGCTTATATCTGGAAAGGTATTAAAAAGCAAAGGTTTAAGGAGCAGTTTGTTGTGGCGGTTGATATTGCCACAGAGCATTTATTGGGTGACAGAATATATGAAAAGTATGCGGGCAGGATAGACCTTTCTATCGACCATCATCCGACTAACTCCTTCTTTGCAAAAAACACCTGCCTCGAGGGTAATTCCGCAGCGGCGGCAGAGATAATTTATTATGTTATCAAAGCGCTCGGCGTGGAAATTGACGAGGATATGGCTTCGTGCATTTATACGGGTGTTTCAACCGATACGGGCTGTTTCAAATACAGAAACACTACCGCAAGAAGCTTTTATATTGCGGGCGTTATGAAGGACCTCGGAGCGGATACCGAAACCATCAACGAGGTTATGTTTGAAACCAAGACAAGAGGTGAGCTTGAGCTTGAAAGAATAATCCTTGAAAATATGGAGTATTTTTATGACAACAAGCTTGCCATTGCCGTAATAACTCAAAAGATGTATTCGGACACGGGCACAACCGAGGATGAATGCGAATATATTGCGGGCATACCTCGTCAGGTTGCGGGCGTATATGTGGGCGTAACCATAAAAGAGCGCAAAAACGGCACTTTTAAAGCGTCTGTAAGAACAAAGCCGCCCATTGACGCGGGAAAAATTTGCGCGAAATTCGGCGGAGGCGGTCACGCTAACGCGGCAGGCTGTTATTTTGACGGCACTCTTGAAGAGTTTAAAGAAAAAATTAAAGCAGTTGCAGGCGAGGAACTCAAATGAACGGTATAATACCTCTTGATAAGCCTGCAGGCATAACCTCGTTCGGCGCGGTTGCAAGAATGAGGAAAATACTTAACCAAAAGAAAATCGGGCATGCAGGAACACTTGACCCTATGGCGACAGGTGTTTTGCCGATATTAGTCGGCTCTGCAACCCGTTTTTTGGATTTTTTGCCCTCCTCCGATAAACGCTATACGGCGCTTATCAAGTTAGGATTTGAAACAAACACGCTTGATACTACGGGTGAAATTACCGCAAAGAGCGATAAAAAAGTCACCCGTGAGCAGGTGGAGGAGGCGTTAAAAGGCTTTGTCGGAAAAATTGAGCAGGTGCCGCCTATGTATTCCGCCGTGCAAAAGGACGGCGTTAGAATGTATGTGCTTGCAAGGAAGGGAGTTGAGGTTGAAAGAGAGAGCCGAGAGGTGACAATTTACAGCCTTAATTTACTTGATTTTGATGAAAACGAGCAAGAACTTTCCGTGGATGTTTCCTGTTCTAAGGGTACATATATAAGAAGCCTTGCCGACGATATAGGCAAAAGCTTAGGCTGCGGAGCCTGCCTTGCGGGACTGCGCAGAACAGAGGCTGCGGGCTTTAAGCTCGGCGGATGCTATACGCTCGAAGAAGTGGCGGAATACGCCGCTGAAAATCATATGGAAAAACGCCTTATTCCTATAGAGGACGCGCTTGGCTTTTATCCCGCCGTATATGTCAGCGAAAAGCAAGCGGTGAGATTTTCAAACGGCGGAGAGCTTGAATTAATCCGCCTTAAAGGCAGATATGAGGACGGGATTTATCGCATTTTCTCGCCTGACGATAAGTTTTTGGGACTTGCCGAAGCGAGTAACGATAAAAACGAGATGAAGCCGATTAAAGTTATCGGAAAATGATAAATGAAAGAGGGGAAGACATTGAACTCTATTGCTTTAGGCAATTTTGACGGCGTTCACATAGCTCATATGCAGGTGCTTAAAGCGGCGGCTGAGCGCCCTTGTTCTTTATGCCTTCTGTTTAAAAAGCACCCTTATGAAGTTTTGACCGGCAAAAATCCCGAAAGGATATATCCGCCCGAAATCTGCGAAAAAAAGATTTACGCCTGCGGAATAGAGAAAATCGAATACCTTGACTTTGAAGAGATTATGGACTATTCGCCCGAAAGGTTTTTTCGGGGAATTTTAGTCGGGCGCTTTAATGCGGGCGTCATTTCCTGCGGATATAACTATACTTTCGGTGCCGAAAAAAGCGGCAACACGACCACTCTTAAATCGCTTTGCGCCGAAAAAGGCATAAAACTCATAGTCAGCCCGAAGGTTGAATATAAAAACGAGGCTGTAAGCTCCTCAAGAATAAGGCGCGCGATAAAAGAAGGAAAAATTGAGGACGCTAACAAAATGCTCGGTACAGCTTACCTTTATTCGGGCACGGTAGAAAAGGGCAAGCAGCTCGGCAGAACGCTCGGCTTCCCTACAATTAATCAGTATTTTGGCGAAGAGGTCATAAAGCCGCTTTCGGGCGTTTATGAATCGGAAGTAATATTAAAAGGCAAAAAATATAAGGGACTGACCAATATAGGCGACAATCCCACCTTGGGCAAGGACAGCTTCAGAAGCGAAACCTATGTTTTCGGCTTCGGCGAAGAGGTCTACGGTGAAACGGCAAGCGTTTTTCTAAAACGCTTTGTGCGGGAAGAAAAGAAGTTTTCATCGGTTGACGAATTGAAAAAACAAGTTTTGAACGATATTGAGAGGGTAAAAAATGTTTGAAAAGATAACGGCGGTATTTTTTGATTTTGACGACACTTTGCAGTCCAGAGCAGGTGCTTTCAGGCTTTATTGCTCCGATTTTCTTTCGCGCTATTTCCCCGAAGTAACGGGCGAGGAGAAAGAAAAAAAGATGGACGAAATGGAAGAGCATGTTGACGGCGGCTACAAATCCCGTGAGGAGTACTGGCCGGAAATGATAGAGCTTTGGGGCTGGAAAAATCCGCCCGAATTAGAAGTGCTCGTCAAGGATTTCAATGAAAACTTCGGAAAAAGAGTAGTTATGCGTGAGGGCAGCGTTGAAATGCTTAAAGAGCTTAAAAAGCGCGGCTACAAGCTCGGTATGATTACCAACGGAAACTCGCTTTTGCAGAACACGAAGCTTGACAGCGCGGGAATAAGGGAGCTTTTCGATATGTCCGTCGTTTCCGATGATATTGGCATTTGGAAGCCCGATAAACGCATTTTTGAGTACGGTATGGATAAGCTCGGCGTAACTAAAGAGCAATCGCTATATGTGGGCGACCATCCGATTAACGATGTTCAAGGTGCGCTCGGTGCCGGAATGAAAGTGATTTGGATGAATTACGGCTCTTTTGAAGGGCAGGCAACCGAGGGCGTAGAGGGTATTAGAGAGTGTTATGAGCTTTTGGAAATTTTGAAAGGAGTTTAACACTTTGTTTCAATTTTTTGCGAAAAAATGAATAAAAATCGCATTTTTTGCAAGTTTTTATAATATTTCTTGCAAAAAATACTTGCAATTTGCAAAGCAATATAGTATTATTTTAAAGGCGTATTATTATGCCCTTATTAAATTTATATTAAACATTATTATGAAAGGGTGTTTTGAAAATGAAATTAACAAACGAATACTTGCTCGGTATTCAGAAAAAGGTAGAAGAAAAGAACCCTGCAGAGTCAGAGTTTCATCAGGCGGTAAAGGAAGTTCTTATCAGCTTGCAGCCCGTTGTTGAAAAAGATCCGAAATACATAGAAAGCGGAGTTATAGAAAGGCTTGTTGAGCCCGAAAGAGTTATTATGTTCCGCGTACCGTGGGTTGACGATAACGGCAAATGGCAGGTAAATCGCGGCTTCAGAGTACAGTTCAATTCCGCAATCGGTCCCTATAAAGGCGGCTTGCGTTTCCACCCGTCCGTATATCTCGGAATAATCAAATTCTTAGGCTTTGAGCAAATTTTCAAAAATTCGCTCACCACATTGCCCATGGGCGGCGGCAAAGGCGGCTCCGACTTTGACCCCAAGGGTAAGAGCGACGGTGAGATTATGCGTTTTTGCCAGTCGTTTATGACTGAGCTTTACAGACATATCGGCCCCGATACCGATGTTCCCGCGGGCGACATCAATGTTGGCGGCAGAGAAATCGGTTATCTCTTCGGTCAGTACAAGAGAATTACCAACACATTCACAGGCGTGCTTACAGGTAAAGGCCTCCAGTGGGGCGGCTCGCTTACAAGAACAGAGGCTACGGGCTATGGTCTTTGCTACTTCACCGAGAATATGCTCGCTGCAAACGGCAAGTCCTTTAAAGACCAGACCGTTGTCATTTCAGGTTCGGGTAATGTTGCTATTTATGCAACCGAAAAAGCAACCGAGCTTGGCGCAAAGGTTGTTGCTCTTTGCGACTCAAACGGTTACATTTACGATAAAAACGGTATCGACCTTAAAGCAGTTAAGCAGATTAAGGAAGTTGAGAGAAAGAGAATCAAGGAGTATCTTAATTATCATCCCGAGGCTGAGTATCACGACGGTTGCAAGGGTATTTGGACTATTCCGTGCGACATCGCTCTTCCCTGCGCTACTCAAAATGAAATTGACGAGCAGAGCGCTCAGGCACTTGCAAAGAACGGCTGTTACTGCGTATCCGAGGGTTCAAATATGTCCTCGACTCCCGCGGCAATTGAGGTTTACTTCGCAAACAATATGCTATACGGTCCCGCCAAGGCTGCAAACGCAGGCGGCGTAGCAGTATCAGGTCTTGAAATGAGCCAGAACAGCGAAAGACTTTCATGGACTTTTGAAGAGGTTGACGGTAAGCTCAAAGATATTATGAAGGATATCTTTGATAACTGCGACGCAAGAGCAAAGGAATACGGTATGGAAGGCAACTATATGGCAGGCGCGAATATCGCAGGCTTCATCAAGGTTGCAGATTCCATGATTGCACAGGGAAATTAAAAAAATCAGCTTAATAAGTAAAAGCACAAAGCCGCTGAAACTTCATAGTTTCAGCGGCTTTTTTACGGCTTTAATTATATCACTGCCTTTTTATTTTTATTCCCACCGAGTGAGTTTTTTTGAGCGGCGTTTCAAGCTCTCTCTTTGCGGTGCGGAATTCGGGCGGAACCTCGGCAGTGGGAATGTTTTTTAGAGAACCGCCGTTTTCAACTCTTTGAAGCAGCCATTGCTGATATCTTATTAAGCCCTCGGCTTTTCTTATCTGTTTGGCTTTTTCGGCGGTGCGCTCCTCGGCTTTTTTCAAAAGTGCTTTTTTGCCTTCAACACCGTCCTTGCCCCTCTTGGTAAGCTTAACATATTCTTTTATTTCGCTTACGCTAAGTCCTGCCGCTTTCAAGCCCTCAATCAGCTTTAAGGACTCAACATCCTTTTCACCGAAACGCCTTGTGCCTGCGCTCGAGCGGGAAATGTCGGGCAGCAAGCCCTCTTTATCGTAATACCTTACAGCTGACGCATTTATACCTGCAAGCGCTGCTATTTCACTGACTGTATATACCATAACTGCCTCCTGAAAACGCCTTGATACAGGCGTTTTTAACATTAAACTTAAAGTTAACTTTAACTTTACTTAATGATACATCTTTTTATCGCTTTTGTCAAGCCGAAAGAAAAAACACAGCAGATAAGGAACATACTGTACTCCGGTTAAGGCGTCCCGATATCGCTGTGTTTATGCAATGGTATTATTAAGTTGTGCTAAAGGGGGGTATCCTTTTTCTGCGAAATCTACTTATCGGCGTTTTCGAGTTTTAAATATTCGTCCTTCACTAAGCCGACTTTTTTAAATATCAGATGGAATATGAGCGAAAGCGCCGCGGGCGCTACAAAGTGCATAATGACTATTTCAATTATCAGTGTGCCTGCGCCTACTTTGCCGCTCATTGCTTCCCAAGTGCCAAACTGACCAACAAGTCCGCTTGTGCCCATTCCTGCGCCTGTGGGCGTGCATTGCATATGTAAAACGCAAGTGGAAATAGGGCCTAAAATCGCACCTGCAAGGGTAGGAGCAAGCAGAATTTGCGGATGTTTCATAATGTTTCCGACTTGCAACATACTTGTGCCGAGACCTTGGGAAATGAGTCCGCTTGTCTTGTTTACTTTAAAACTTGTTACCGCAAAGCCTATCATCTGCGCGCAGCAGCCTGCTACCGCCGCACCGCCTGCAAGCCCTGAAAGACCTACCATAATGCACAGCGCCGCAGAGGAAATCGGAGCGGTGAGAACTAATCCCACCACAACCGCTATTATAATTCCCATGGGCAGCGGGTGCAGCTCGGTTGCAAAGTTTAAGAAGGTGCCAAGCTCGGTCATAAGCCATGATATGCCGGGACCTATGAACTTGCCGACAAAGCCGCCTGCGAGTATGGTAAGCAGCGGCACAAGAATAATATCTACCTTGGTTTTGCCCGCAATGAGTCCGCCTATTTCCGCGCCCACCGTTACCGCTACAAAAGCACCTGCGGGACCGCCTAAGGCGTAAGCGAAAGCGCCTACTGCCGCCGAGGAAAAAATAACGAGCGGCTTATGCTTGAGTCCCCAAGCCGTTGCGACGCCGATAGCCGCGCCGATAACGGGGCTTGACGCACCGAGTACGGCAATATCCTTGCCCTTAGCGTCCGTGCCGAAAACAAAGTTTGCGGCGTAGCCGAAAAATTCGCAATAAGGGATTCTTGCAAGCTGTTGCAGTATAAGTCCGATGATGAGCGAGGCGAAAAGCCCGAGCGCCATAGCGGACATACCGTCAACAAAATATCGTTTTAAATACTTTTTAAGTGTTTCCATTTTTCTTCTCCTTAGTATATAATTGTACCACAC
>CADBNM010000109.1 GCA_902796055.1 Oscillospiraceae bacterium | reverse complement strand
GACGGCACATTTTTCTTTGTGATGAATATTGTATATCTTTTTGCAAACCTGAATCATCCCGGCGTACTAATCGCTTCGTTTCTCATTTTTCTTGTGGCAATAGCCTTTGCGGCAGCGGCAAAGGTACTGTCGGGTATGGTTGAAAAAGCCGCGGTACTGCAAGAAGAAAACGATTTAACTATTTAGAGAAGGGAAGAAAAATGGCTATTATTTTCAATATAGATGTTATGCTTGCCAAGAGAAAAATGAGCGTAACCGAGCTTTCAAACAGAGTAGGGCTCACGATGTCTAATATTTCCATTTTAAAGAACGGGAAAGCCAAGGCTGTTCGAATTTCCACTCTCGATAAAATCTGTGAGGTGCTGGACTGTCAGCCCGCCGATTTGCTTGAATACAGACCCGACGATGAGTGATAAGACTATGAGTAAAAATAAGCTCTCAACCCTTCGAGTAGCGGTTCCGCTCGCGTGCGTTTGCTGTCTGCTTTGGGCGAGCGCATTTCCCGCAATAAAAACGGGTTATAAGCTGCTCGGCATAGAAAACGGACAGTGGGCGTCGCAAATACTTTTCGGCGGAATAAGGTTTACTCTTGCGGGCGTTTTGGTTTTAATTTTCGGCTCACTTATTGCAAAAAAGCCGCTAAAGCCCGCCTCGGCGTCAAGCCTTAAATATGTTTTCATTTTATCGCTTGCTCAAACCTCGGTGCACTATATATTTTTTTACATCGGATTGGCGAATACGCAGGGCTCAAAATCCTCCGTTTTAAACTCCGTAAGCGTATTTTTAAGCGTTATTTTAGCGGCTGTATTTTTTAAAAATGACCGGCTCACTCCTTTTAAGATAATCGGCTGTGTGATGGGCTTTTCGGGCATAGTGCTGATGAATTTCGGCTCGCTCGGCTTCGGCTTTAATTTTTTGGGCGAGGGCTTCATTATTCTCTCCGCAATATCGGGGGCAATTTCGTCGGTTTTAATTAAAAAATTTACCGCGTTTGAACAGCCCGTAGTGCTCAGCGGCTATCAATTTTTGCTCGGCGGAATTATTATGGCGCTCGCAGGCTTTTTAGGCGGCGGCAGAATGTCGGGGTTTAACGCAAAAAGCATATTGATTATTATCTACCTTGCTTTCCTTTCTGCCGCGGCATATACAATTTGGGGAATACTTTTAAAGCACAACGATGTATCAAGAATAGCCGTTTTCGGCTTTGTTACGCCGATTGGAGGAGTAATTATGTCGGCGCTTTTCTTAGGCGAGGAACTCGATATACTGAAATGCGCAGCGGCGCTGCTGCTTGTAAGCGCAGGCATAGTGCTTGTAAATTTAAAAATCGCAGAACGAAGAAATACACATTAAAGCCAATTGTGAATAATTGCAAAGAAGCTGAAACCGTGAGTGAGGTTTCAGCTTCTTTTTTCTCCATTTAGTAACAATTTAATTAAAAATAATTATTTCAATTGACATATTTTTTATATAAGTATATAATTTTAATATGAATGTCCAAAGGAAGTAGAAATTATGCTCGTATCTCCATCAATGCTGTCGGCAGATTTTGCCGAACTTAAAAATGAATGTAAAAGAATGAAGGAATGCGGCTGCGACTGGTTGCATCTTGATGTTATTGACGGCGTGTTTGCGCCCAACATCACCTTCGGCGTGCCCGTAGTAAAATCCATCAGAAGTCACAGCGACCTCGTGTTCGATTTGCACCTGATGATTAAAGACCCGCTAAAGTACATAGAGCGCTTTGCGGCGGCAGGTGCGGATTTTATAACCTTTCACCTTGAATGTGACTCCGATATAGAGCAGACTATAGATAAAATCCATTCCTTGGGTTTGAAAGCGGGTGTGGCACTTAAGCCTAAAACTCCCGTAGAGGCAGTTATCCCGTTCATTGATAAAGCGGATATGATACTTGTAATGACCGTTGAGCCCGGCTTTTCCGGGCAGAGCTTTATGGCGGATATGATGCCAAAGCTGAAAAAAATCAGCGAGCTTTGTCAGGGCAAAAACAAACTTATTCAGGTTGACGGCGGCATTTCGGAAAAGAACATAGCCCTCGTTGCCGAAAACGGCGCCAATGTCGCTGTTTCCGGCTCAACGATTTTCTGCGCCGAAGACCCTAAAGCGGTTGTTGAGTTTTTTCATTCCTTTTAGTACAGCTTCGCGAGTACAGGCAATTCCAATATTCTTTAGTTCTGTTCAGTGCGAGCTTATCTTTAACGGCTTCGGAGTATTCGCTGAGCAGTCTTAAAAGAGAAGCGTTGCCCGAGTTGATAAGAAGCCGGTACTCTCCCGAATTTTCAAAGAGTGCGGAAAATTGCTTTTTGTCAAATCCGTTTGCACTTTCGAAAAAGCTGTGAAGGTTTTTTTCACACTCAAACTCAAAAAGCCTTAAATCTGTTTTTATTCGTGCAGTGACCTTGAATTTTCTCTTTTTAGGAAATGAAAAAATAATGATGCAGCTTCCGTTTTCAAAAGGCAGTATTTCAATAAGTCTTTTTTCGCTCGCTTCAGGCACAAAGCCGCTTTTGTAAGCAGCGTCGTTATAAAGGGAAGAGAGGATAAACCTTGTTTGCTTATCAGAGGGGCTGAAGCTTTTAAAATCCAGGTTTAAAGACTCCACTTCGTTTTTATTCAAGAAAATAATCAGTGCGTTGTCCTTGCTGATTTGAGTTTTCATTATCATCACTCCTATACCCATACTATTAGCGGGACGGGCATATTGCAATATTAAAATTTAGGAAATCAAGGAAATTAATGAAAAAAAAGTATCAAAAAATGAAACCCGACGAGCGCGCTTATGAAGAGCTTGTGAGCGATTATGAGCGAAGCGAAATGCCCGACTATTCCTTTAAGAGCAATTCGCAGGCTATGGGAAAGAATGCAAAAAAATTAAAGAGAAACAAAATAATCAAAATTGTTCTTTATGTTTTGGGCGCAATAATAGTGCTGTATTTCGGCTATTTTGTTGTTGAGGTCACAAAGCAGGTTAATTCAAGACCGCAGACCACCACTCAGGAATATGTCGTTATAGACTCCTCGCAGGAAAGCACTACCGTTCCCTCTACCGATGAAAGCACAACCCGAGAAAGCACAACCGATAATAATTCACAGGGGGATTATTCCTCCATTACAGAGGCAAGCAATTGATTACTGAAATTATTCCGACTCCGAAAAAAACTTCATATTTTCAGCGTGAATATATTTATAATGGCGAGACCGTAAGAACAAGCCTTGATATATTGCTCGGCGAGGAAGAGTACATTCTTGAGATTACTTTTGAGGATGGTATTACAATTATCGGCGGCAGCGAAAGGGCGGTATATTACGGCGAGTGTACCTTGGAGCAGATTATTAAGCAGACCAATGGCAGACTACCCGCCATGAAAATTGAGGATGAACCGAAATTCGCTTACAGAGGATTTATGATAGACTGTTCACGCCACTTTTTCAGCGTTGACGAGTTAAAGGCAATTATAGACACTATGTCGCGCCTTAAATTCAATAAGTTCCATTGGCATTTGAGCGATGACCAAGGCTTCAGAATGGAAATCAGAGCCTTGCCGAAGCTGCACACCGAGGGTTCGGTGAGAAAAGGTTCAAACTTCGGTTCAGTGCGCTCAAAAAGCAAATATTCGGGCTACTACACAAGAGAGCAGATGAAGGAAATAGTTAAATTCTGCTCGGAGCATTATGTTGATGTTGTTCCCGAGCTTGATATTCCGGGGCACTGCTCGGCGATAGTTCACGCTTATCCCGAAATATCCTGCCGCGGCAGAAAGGTGGCAGTTAAAACAACTCAGGGTATATTCAAGGATATACTTTGCGCCGGCAACGAAAAAACATATGAATACATCTATAAAATTTTGGACGAGATGTGCGCGATTTTTCCGTCAGATACTTTTCACATCGGCGGAGACGAGGTTCCTACCGAAAATTGGACTCATTGCTCCGAGTGCAAGAATATGATGCGTGAAAACCGGCTTGAAACTTATGATGAGCTGCAGGCGTTTATGATGAACAAGGTGATAACCTACCTTGAGCGCAAGGGCAAAAAGGTTATTTGCTGGAATGATGCCGTAAAAGGCGATAATCTTAAAAAGACGGTTATCGTTCAACGCTGGCTTGACAGGAAAAACCAAACAGTAGAGTGGGCAAACGAAGGCAGAAAAGTGCTTATGAGCGACTTTTATCATACTTATTTTGATTACCCCTATGAAATGACCCCGCTCAAAAAAGTATATAAATTCCGTCCGTATTTGAGCAATATGGACTTAAGAGGCAGAGAAAATGTTATCGGAATGGAGTGCTGTCTTTGGACAGAGCACATTTCTTCAAATTCTCACCTTGAATATATGCTCTTTCCGAGAGCGTGCGCAGTAGCCGAAAACTCTTGGGGCTACGGAAGGAGCAATTGGCGTTCGTTCTTGAAAAAAGTCAATAATTTCAAATATGTTTTCAGGCAGAACAGAATTCACTTTGCGCCAAGGCGCGATTGGAATCCGTTGCCGCTGAGAAGGCTTTTCGGCACTCTTAAATTTCTTTACAAAATCAAACCGAGAGTTAAAGAAAATTAAAGGGGATTTAATTTTGTTATGCATTTATTTAACATAAAAAAGGCTTAATAGGAGGGAAAAATTATGCCATCATTTAATGCACATTACTTTTTTGCAAATCAGGAGCTTGACTTTATTAAAAAGACATTTCCTGATGTAAAAATCAATGAATCTGCTCTTTATTACGGAGCGCAGGGTCCCGACCTTATGTATTTTGCGCGTCTTGCGCCGGTTATTATGCCCGGTAAATCGCTTATGGATGTAGGCGACGCTCTTCACGCTGCAAATCCCACACTCATTTTAACCGCGATGAGAAACTATTTCAGAGAAAATCCGAATGACGACATCGCAAAATCCTTTATGATTGGCTTCATCTGCCACTACACTCTTGACAGAAACGCCCATCCCTTTGTTTATTCAATTGAGGATAAAATTTATTTTGATGGTCATGAGAATTGGGACAGGACTTGGATTCATAATGTTATTGAGCATCAGTTTGATTCTTGGGTAATCCGTAAGTATACGGACTTTGAAAAGGCTAATAAGTATAAAGGCTACAGCCCTATCACCAAGGATAAGGAAGTATTCGAGGCGATTAACAGAGCCGTAATGTATATCACACCGAGAGTTACCGATATTGACATTGAAAAGCTTGACCCGCTGGCGGGCTATCACGGCGCTAAGGATACTTATACCATTATGCATATTCTTCAGGACAGTTCAGGTGCGAAGTATAAGATTATGGGCGGACTTGTTGATAAGACTATAGGCAAAAAGCAGGGACCTATGGGCACATGCTTCTTTGTTCCTTCCGAGCCGCTTACCGATTATGATTATTTCAATTATGACCATAAAGAGTGGTGCGAGCCTAAGAACCCCGAATTCAAGTCAACAGATTCACTTGAAGATATCTTCAATAATGCTTATAAGGATCTTGAAGAAATTCTTTCCAAATTCGCCGCTTGCCTTACGGACGATGATTATGACATCTATTCTATCACCGAGGATATGGGCTTCGATACAACGCTCAAGAATCCCCGTTGCGAAAACCCTGTAATTGCAATGTAATTTTTCCGTTTATTTCGGCAGGCTTTAAGCCTTATAGACTTAAAGCCTGCTTATAGGAAGACCTTGTTCCGATAACCTATGGTTTTATTTTACATTGACTTATCCCTTGCAAGTTTATAGAATGGATTTACAATTAAAGCAAAAGAAAAGGGAGTTTTTATGAAAAAGCTAACATCCGTCATACTTATCATTTCCGTTTTGCTCGGTATCGGAATAACCGGTATCACGGCTTCTGCCGGAACCTTCACTACATATAGTCCGTATACGGACAAAAACTATTCTCACTATTCCGAATATGCCTCCAAAAACATTCAAAACTGTATTGATGTTTCCGAGCATAACGGGGTAATAAATTGGTATGCCGTAAAAAGCGCGGGCGTAACAAACGCTATTATCCGAGTTGGCTTCAGAGGCTACGGAAAAGCCGGCAATATGGTTGAAGACGATTATTTCACCGAAAATGTTGCAGGCGCGGCAAAAGCCGGAATAAATATCGGATTTTATTTCTATTCTCAGGCAATTAACACCGCGGAGGCTGCCGCGGAGGCTAAATTTGTTTTAGCAAGAGTTAAAAAATATAATTTCACCTTGCCGATTTTTTATGATTATGAATTTGCCGAGGTTTCAAGCGGCAGGCTTGACAAGGCGTGGAACAACGGCACTTTAAACAAAGCGAAAATGACAAATAACGCCATTTCTTTTTGTAACACGATAAAGTCGGCAGGCTATCAAACCGGAGTTTATGCCAACGCTTCGTTCTTTACCTATAATCTGAACACAACAAAATTGGTAGATAACGGATTTACAATTTGGCTTGCTATATATTCAACGAGCTCGACCTACGGCTCGTATTGGCACAATTCGCACCATGACTATGATTACTGGCAGTATTCCTCAACAGGTAATGTGACCGGCTTGTGCGGCGTACCGGGTCAAACATGGCTTAAAGCCGCTTACGGCGGAAAAACAGGCTACATAAGGCTTGATAATTTAATTTTCACTTCCTCCGTAACGGCTGTTACCGCAAATTCAAAGGGCGTAAATATGCGCTCGGGTATGGGCACGAGTTATTCCGTTGTCAAAAAAATACCCAATAAAGCTAAGGTTACAATAAAAAGCTATCCTGTCAGGAATTGCGATGTTAATTTCTACTACTGCAAATCAGGATTTACTTTTAATCTTACTCCGAGCGTCAGGAAAATTACCGTTTCTTGGGCGAAACAGGCAAAGGCGTCATTCTATCGAGTTTATACTTATAATACCGCTACCAAAAAATATAATATGCTCGCGCAGCTTACGGGCACATCTTATACCGATACAACCTTAAAGGACAACCATACAAGGATTTATCTTGTAAGATGGTTTAACTCCTCGGGAAAAGGCTCTGACTTCAGAGTATCGGATAATAAATTTGCCACAACTGCGCCCGCAAAGGTCAACTTTAAGCTGGATAATGCAAAGACAACCTCGCTTGATGTCACTTGGTCAAAGGTTGCCGGTGCGTCCTTCTATGCGGTTTACGGATATAATCCTAAAACCAAGGAGTATGAGTATTTAGGCAATACAAAAGCCTTAAAATACACGGTTAAAAAGCTTAAAGCCAATACAAATTATACCATCTTGGTAAGGGCTTTCAATAAACATAAATTAGGCTCGGGCTTTAATACGGGCGACAATAAGGTGTTCCGCACCGCACCGCCCGCTCCGAAGTTCACATTTAATCGCTATTCCGATAAAATTGATATTTCTTGGAATAAGGTTAGCGGAGCGACTTATTACAGAATTTACTCCTATGATAAGTCTGCGAAAAAATATCAGGCTCTCGCAAACACAAAAGCGCTTACTTACACTCACTCCTCGCTTAAAGCCAATACGGAGTATACATACCTTGTGCGCGCTGCAAGCTCTGCGCTTGCAAAGAGCGATTATTCAATCAATACAAATAAGAGCGTCAAAACCTTGCTTGCAAAACCCGATTTTAAGCTTGCGCTTTCGGGCAAGGACATTAAGGTTACTTGGGATGAGGTTGACGGCGTGGATACTTATCTTGTTTTGACTTATGACGCTGCGCAGGGAGAATATACTCCTGTAAGAAGAACGAAAGCCTTAAGCTATACCTTCACAAAGCTGCCTTACAACACCGAATATGAAATACTTGTAAGGGCTTATGATTCCGCAAATGTCGGCAATACTTATTCTAATGCCGACCATAAGAAAATAACCACACCGCCCAAGGCGCCTGATTTCAAGCTCAGTGCGGCTTCGGACAGTGTTGATATTTCTTGGGAAGCAGTAGAAGGCGCAGCTGTTTACAGAGTTTATTCATATAATAAAGCTCTTAAGAAGTACAGTATTCTGGCGGATGTAAACGCACTTTCATATAAGCATACCGCACTCAAGTCCAATACGGAGTACACTTATCTTGTAAGAGCTTATAATCACGCTAAAAGCGGTAGCGCATTTACCGTATCTTCCAACAAGAGCGTTAAAACTTTGCTTGCTAAGCCTGTCGTTAAGGCGTCTGCCTCGGCTAATAGCGTAAAGCTCAGTTGGGCAAAGGTTGCAGGCGCAGCCGAATACAGGATTTACAGCTATGATACGGTTCAGGGCAAATATTCGAGAATAGCGGTAACCAAAAATTTAAGCTATAGCATTAACAATCTTTCTTCTAAAACTCAGTATACTTATCTTGTCAGGGCTTTCACGGCCGGCAATACGGGAAATGCCTTCACTGTGGCTGACAATATAAGCGTTACCACTAAATAGTAATAAAGGATTATAATTTACTTTATTTATTATTTTTGTTTAAATTTTATTAATATTTACGAAGTATAATTTTACCTCGGAGGTGAAAAGGTGAGAAGAATAATCAGTCTCTTTCTTGTGCTTGCTATGCTTTTCGGCGCACTTGCTATTAATTGCTTTGCGGCAGAAGAAAAACTGAATATAAAGGTCACGGCAAGCGGCGAAAAGTATAAGATCACTTGGAGCTATAAGACTAAGGTGGACAAGTTCTATGTCTTTGTTGATAATAAATACGACGGTCAGAAACTGTCCAATGCAAAGAAAACTTATTCCTTTACTACCGACCCTTATACAAGAGGCGAGGAGCATACGGTTCTCGTCAAAGCCATTGTTGACGGCGAGACTTATGTAAATTCCGAAAAGGTTATCTGTGTATTAACTCCGGAAAAAGCAAAGGTTTCTTATTCGCCGAGAATATGCGGCTATAATATTAAAGCGAGCATTCCGCGCGGCAAAAACACGGGCTATGCGCTGTATTCTTACAATTCTTCAAGCAAGAAGTGTGCTTTCAAAAAGCTTTTTTCCTCTTCTGTTAATATTTCATCAAGAAAGACCGATAAATATGTTGTAAGAGCATATACATTTTATGATAAAAAGTATTACTTGGGGCCTTGCTCCTCCGTTATAAGCTGTAAGAGCTTTGACGGTGTTAAGCTTTCTTCGGCAAAATCCTCTAAAGCAGGCAAGTTAAGTATAACTTGGAAAAAGCCGTCGTTTACAATAAGCGGCTATCAGCTCGTTTATTCGTCTTATGATAATTTTGAGTATCCTCACTTTATTACGGTGGCGAATGGTAAAACCTCTCATACCTTCAACCTTGTTGCAGGCGTATGCTATAAGGTAGGCGTGAGAGCCTATAAGGAGTCGGGCGGCAAGACCTATTACGGTAAGTGGAGCAACATCAAAACTCTTTATACCAAGGCGGCAGTCGGCAAAACGGTTGACGCTAAAGCGCTTATCAATTCCAAAACGCTCGGAAGCGGCGGCAAAACAAGCTGCGAAAGGCTTAACAACGCACTCGATAAAATAATAGTGAAAAGCGGTGCTTCCAAGCAAAAGGATACTTATAATAAGGTTGTGTGCCTTTATCATTACATAGGCGAAGAGAGGTTTAAAAAGGACGGACTTTTAGGAGCTAAAGGCTCAACCTATACGGAGGAATATTCCGAACAGGCAGTCCTTCAAATGCTTACAAATAAAGGGCAGACAGGCTCTTGCTATGAATACAATTATCTGTTCCACTTCCTGTGTAAAAAAGCAGGTATTCCCGGAACATATATAGCAAACGGAACCGTAAGCGCTTCCGGCGGCGGCAGAACGGGACATTATTGGGCTATGATGAAAATCGGCACAAACAATTATTTCTTTGACCCGAGAATGCAGCGATATGAGGGCGGCGCAAGCGGACTCACCTTTTTCTGCCTGCCGATGAACGGCGATAACAGGCATTCGGATTATTACCGCTTCTGCGATGCCGAGAATCAACTCAAATAACAAAATAAATTAACAAAAAGGATGAATGAAGGTTCATCCTTTTTAGGCGCCCGGCTTAATCATCAAGCGCCTTTAAGGAGATGTAGATATTATGAGAAAAAAACAGTTTAAAACCGAATCCAAAAAAATGCTCGATATGATGATAAACAGCATTTACACTCATAAAGAGATTTTTTTGCGTGAGCTTATTTCAAACGGCTCCGACGCTATAGATAAGCGTTATTTCCGTTCGCTTACCGAAACCTCATTCGGTCTTGAAAGAAGCGAATACAAAATCAGGCTTGAAACGAACCCCGACGAAAGGACGCTTAAAATCACCGATAACGGTTGCGGTATGGATAAGAATGACCTCGAAAACAACTTGGGCGTTATCGCAAAAAGCGGCTCGCTTGAATTTAAGAGTGAAAACGAGGATGAGGATATCGACATTATCGGTCAGTTCGGCGTAGGCTTCTATTCCGCTTTTATGGTTGCCGATAAAATCACTATCAAGACCAAGCCGCTCGGCTCGGACATAGCCTTCATCTGGCAAAGCGAGGGCGTTGACGGCTATACAATAGGCGAGTGTGAGAAGGACGACATCGGCACGGAAATCACGCTTAAAATGAAGGAAGATACGGAAAATGAGAATTATTCGGTTTTCCTTGAGGAGTCTAAAATCCGTGAGCTCGTTAAAAAGTATTCCGATTATATTCATTATCCGATTACTATGGATACAGAAAAAAGAGTGGAGAAGGAATATGCCGAGGGAGAGGAGCCTGAGTTTGAAACAGTAGAGGAAACTCTCAATTCAATGGTGCCGCTTTGGAAGAGAAGTCCCAAGGAAGTAAGCGAAGAGGAATACAATAACTTCTATCACGAAAAGTTTTTCGATTTTGAGGACCCTGCAAAGGTTATTCATACTAAGTTTGAAGGTACTTCAAATTGCAATATCCTGCTTTATATTCCGAAAAAAGCGCCTTTTGATTACTATACCAAGGACTTTGAAAAAGGACTGCAGCTGTATTCAAGCGGCGTTATGATTATGGAAAAATGCGCGGATTTGCTGCCCGATTATTTCTCGTTTGTTCGCGGCGTAGTGGATTCGGCGGATTTATCGCTCAACATTTCAAGAGAAATGCTCCAGCATGACCATCAGCTTAAGGTTATTGCCAAGGCGATTGAAAAGAAAGTCAAGAACGAGCTTAAGAAGATGCTTAAAAGCGAAAGAGAAAAGTATGAGCAATTCTTCGCCGAGTTCGGCAGACAGATGAAGTATGCAATTTATTCCTCCTACGGTATGAATAAAGACGCTCTTGAGGATTTGATTATTTATAAATCTTCAAACGAGAAAAAGTATGTAACTCTTGAGGAATATGTATCTCGTATGCCCGAGAGCCAAAGCTCTATTTACTATGCAAGCGGCGAGAGCGTTGATAAAATCGAAATGCTTCCGCAAACAAAAGCCGTAATGGCGAAGGGCTATGAAGTGCTTTATTTCACCGAGGATGTAGATGAATTTTGCGCTAAAATATTAGTGCAGTACAAAGAAAAGCCTTTCAAGAATGTAAGCGACGGTGATATTGATATTTCCACCGAAGAGGAAAAGGAAAAAATCAAAAAGGAAAATGAGAGCGAGAAGGATTTGCTTGATTTCATTAAGGCTCAGCTCGGCGACTCGGTAGCCGAAGTCAAGTTCACAAATACGCTTGAGGATTATCCCGTTTGTCTTTCAACTCAGGGTGGCATTTCAACCGAAATGCAAAAGGTTTTAGAGAGTCAGCCCGGAGGTATGAACGGCATAAAAGCTGCGGAAGTGCTTGAAATCAATGTGAATCATAAGGTAGCCGAGAGCCTGAAAGCGCTTTATGGCAAGGACGACGAAAAGCTCAAGTCTTATGCTAAAATACTTTATGCGCAGGCAAGGCTCATTTGCGGTTTGAGCATAGAAAATCCCACAGAATTAAGCAATCTGGTATGTGAGCTCATGTAAAATATTAGAATTTAAAGCCCTGTAAAGTGTTTTCGCTTTACAGGGCTTTTTAACTTTTTTCTTGACTTTTTCATATTATAATGGTAGACTCTAATTAGAACATATGAACAAGTATTCATATGTAAACAAGAAATGAGGAGTTATTATGGATAAAAAGATTTGTGACGGTAATCACGAGCACTGCCCGGCAAAGATAACGCCTGATTATGACAGGCTTTATGATTTATCGGAGTTTTTCAAGGTTTTCGGCGACTCAACAAGAATAAGCATTATTTCAGTGCTTCACGAAGGCGGTGAAATGTGCGTTTGCGATATAGCGGACACCTTGGGTATTTCTCAGTCTGCTATTTCTCACCAGCTTCGTATTCTGCGAACGGCAGCTCTTGTTAAACCCCGCCGTGACGGTAAAACCATATATTATTCACTTGATGATGAGCATGTAAGCGAAATATATGAGGTAGGCTTGCAGCACATCCTTCACAAAAGAGGTGAAATAGAGCTTTGAGAGATAAACACATTAAAAAGGATATAGTAAGGATTGTTATTGCCTGCGCTTTCTTTGCGGGAGCGATAATAAGCGAAAAGCTTTTAGTAAAAGCCGAACTTATTGATTCAGAGTCAATTTGGCTGCTGCCAATGTATCTTGTGCCGTATATTATAGCGGGCTATAAGGTAATAGCCGAGGCGGCGGAGCATATTGTTCACGGTCAGATTTTCGATGAAAACTTTTTAATGCTTGTCGCAAGCGTAGGCGCGCTTTGCATAGGAGAATATCCCGAAGCCGTTGCGGTTATGATACTGTTCTCCATCGGTGAAATATTCGAGCACATAGCGGTGGACAGGAGCCGTAAATCAATCAGTGATTTAATGGATATCAAGCCTGAGTATGCTTTTGTGCTGCGCTCGGGAAAATATGAAAAGGTAAAGCCCGAGGAGGTCAAAATCGGTGAGATAATTCTCGTAAAGCCCGGCGAAAAGATTGCGCTTGACGGCGTTATTGTGGACGGTGAGAGTGCAATTAATACCGTTGCAATAACGGGTGAGAGCCTGCCGCGCGATGTAAAAAAGGACAGCGAGGTTTATTCGGGCTGTATCAATATGAGCGCGCCCGTTAAGATTAGAGTAAAGAGCGATTATGAAAATTCAACTGTAGGTAAAATCCTTGAACTCATTGAGGATTCAACCGAGAGTAAAGCAAAGAGCGAAACCTTTATAAGAAAATTCGCTAAAGTTTATACTCCCGTTGTGGTTTTCAGCGCTATAGCGCTTGCGGTTTTGCCGCCGCTTATGGGCATGATATTCAAAATGCATTTTTATACCTCCGCAACTGCGCTTGAGGTTTGGAGCGATTGGCTTCACAGGGCGTTGACCTTCTTAGTTGTTTCCTGCCCGTGTGCGCTTGTTATCAGCGTTCCGCTTTCGTTCTTTGCAGGCATAGGCGCGGCGAGCAAGCAGGGCATGCTCATTAAAGGCTCGAATTATCTTGAAGCGCTCTCCAAGCTCAGAAGCGTAGCTTTTGATAAAACAGGTACGCTTACAAAGGGTGATTTTTCCGTTGTTGCAATTCATCCGAGCAAGGTCAGCGAAGATGAACTGTTGGAAATTGCCTGCCATGCCGAGATATACTCAAATCATCCTATTTCCGAGGCGTTAAGAGTCGCATATAAAAAGACTGCCGAGGAAAAAAGAGTGAGCAACATCGTTGAAATTGCAGGCAAGGGCATAAGTGCGAGAATTGATGAAAGAATAACATATGTCGGAAACGCCTCTTATATGGAAATGATGGAGATTGAATATAAGGACTGCTCGCACAAAGGCACTATAGTCCATATTGCGCGTGACGGCGAGTATTTAGGGCATATAGTTATTTCCGATTCAATAAAAGCGGACTCGCGAATGGCTGTAAGCGATTTGCGCGGGCTCGGCATAAACACCTATATGCTCACGGGCGATAGGGAAAGTGCGGCTAAGGAGGTAGCCGAAAAGCTTAAGGTTGACAAATACTTCGCATCTCTTTTGCCTGCCGACAAGGTAGAGCTTATGAAAGATTTGAAGTCCGAGCTTAAAAGTGGTGAAACAATCGCTTTCGCAGGTGACGGCGTAAACGACGCTCCGGTGCTCGGCATTGCCGATGTCGGCATAGCTATGGGTGCGCTCGGTTCGGACGCAGCCATTGAGAGCGCAGATGTCGTGCTTATGGATGATAAGCCCTCGGGCATTGCAAAGTTAGTTAAGCATGCAAAGAGAACAAAGCGCATAGTAAGCGAAAACATAGCTTTTTCAATTGCCGTGAAGGTAATCGTGCTCATTCTCAGTGCTATAGGACTTCCGCATATGATGTACTTTGCGGTTTTTGCCGATGTCGGCGTAATGATTATTGCGGTTATGAACGCTATGCGCTGTATGAAGATTAAAAAATAAATTTTTACAGGCTCCTTGAAATAGGGGCTTGTTTTTTATATAATATCTTAGAGGTGCATTATGAAAAAACTTATTTCCTTATTATTAATAATAACATTAATTTTAGCATGCTTTACTTCGTGCTCGTCTGCCGAAATATTAAAGGGCAAGTATTTTTCAAAAGAATACCGCGCGTTTTTAAGAAGTATGAGGGTCAATCCTCCTGTAAGCGTTGAGTATGAAAAGTATTTAAGAAAAGACGGCTTCGATAAAACTAAAGTCATTACAAATAATGATTCTGCGCTTATCGCTAATCTTGTAAATGCGCTTTCGAATGTAAAAATCGTTTCAGAAATAAAAGAAGGCTCAAATTTTAATGTAAAGTATTATTGCTTTACAACCAAAAAGGGCGAAAAATTCATTTTTGAATTTTACGGCAGGTATTTAAAGGTAGAAAACAAGCTTTATAAGACCGATGATTATGTTGATTTTACCAATATTCAAATTTTAGAGAAGAAAAACGGCGAGGTTTTTCTTTCGCTTGATGAAATAAGAGAGGGCAGAGGCTTCGATGAAACCGAGGATGTTTACATCGGTGCAAAGGAGCTTGCCGTTAAAGGCACAAAAATCGAGTACTTGCAGTTTAATTCATACGGCTTGGCAAAGGACTGTGAAATTACAGCTCCCGTATCGGCATCCTCTGAGAAAACAAAGGCTTATACTCCCGAGGAATTTATGGCGGATTTTGATGAATTGAAGGGTGAAAAGAATTCCACCTTCATTTTCAAAGCCGAAATTAAGGATGATGTGATAGTGAAACTCACATATGATTACAATTTGTCCAAAAACGCAACAGTTTAGAATTAATATTACACAAATAATTTTAGTTTTTCGTCGCCTTATTGTGAAAAAGGGCGAAAAAAAGAAAAAAGCAAATAAACTGTTTACAAAACGGTTAAATGATGTTAAACTAAATATAGTTTTAAAAGCGGTACAGTGATGCCGACAAGCGTATATATAGTATATTATATTATATTATAATCATATTGTATTACTCTGTCTTGCATTACTGTGTGCAAGGCAGTTTTTTTATGGAGGTGAGTATAATGGAAAAGATTATTCTGAACGAAAAAGCAACCCGTTCAGCCATTATGCGCCTTTCATATGAAATTGTTGAAAAGAACCCTTCGGCTAAAACCGTGTGCCTTATCGGAATTCGCCGCAGGGGAGTTTCGCTCGCTAAAATGATTTGTGAAAACATCAATAATATCGGCGAGTGCAAGGCGCTTTGCGGAGAGGTTGATATTTCTCTGTATCGTGATGATTTAAGTGAAAAAGCCAAGCAACCTATCGTCAACGAAACTGCTGTTGATTTTCCTGTTGAAAATCAGACCGTTGTTTTGGTTGACGATGTTTTATATACAGGCAGAACCGCAAGGGCAGCGATTGACGCTGTTATGGCGCTCGGCAGACCTGCAAAAATTCAGCTGTGCGAGCTTATAGACAGGGGACACCGCGAATTGCCGATACGAGCCGATTTCGTAGGCAAAAATGTGCCTACAAGCGCAGCGGAGGTTATCAGGGTTAAAATGCCCGACTATGATAATGCTCTTTGCGTAAATTTAGAAAGTAAATAACACCCTCGGGTGATAAAAATTAGGAGGAAATTATGAAACTCGCTTATGACATTAAGGACAAACCAAAATTTGGTCAGCTGATTATCTTCGCTTTCCAACAGTTGCTTGCAATTCTTGCAGCAACAATTGCAGTACCCGCTATTGTAGGAAACGGCATGAGCCAATCCGCAGCGCTCTTCGGCGCAGGCGTAGGTACTATCGTTTACTTGCTCTTCACAAAATTTAAGAGCCCTGTATTCCTCGGTTCTTCTTTCGCATTCTTAGGCTCGATGTTCGCGGCATTTGCAGGCGCTGTT
>CADBNM010000108.1 GCA_902796055.1 Oscillospiraceae bacterium | reverse complement strand
TTTATTTCTCAACCTGAAATTTATTAGATAGTTTTGTCGCTACTCGACGAAGTTTTACTGCCGTAAATCGAGGAGATAGCGGCAAAAATAGCAATAAAGAGCGGTTGAGAAACGACAAGGGTTTAAATTCAGACTGCCATAAAAAAACGCCTCAAAGTATCAATTAACTTTGAGACGAGCATTTTATAATACCCGCGGTACCACTCAAATTGCAATAAATTGCCACTCAGGCTCTATCAAGCCGTAGGCATTAACGCAGCCGTAACGGAGAGGTTCTACTAAGCATATGCCTTTCTTCCTCTCGGCTCGGAAGCTACAGTTTAAAACAACAGCCTGATAACTCACACCAACCGTTATCTCTCTTTGCGGCTTTATGTATAAACTCTCTTCTTCAACGCCTTTAATATGGGTAAGAGAACTTAAACTTTTCACTCTCTTACTTGTCTTTTTGGTATTAAAAAACAAATCGCTATAATTATAAAGCAAAATTTTTTGCTTGTCAACACAAATTTTAAAGAAAATAATTAAGTTATTATTTACAAAGCATTCCTATTATTATATAATATTTTACAGTAATATCTTGGAGGTAGAAAAATGAATTGTAATAAATGCGGTTCAAACATACCCGACGGTGCTCAGTTCTGCGCGTTTTGCGGCGCTTCGGTTGAAACACCCGCACCCGAGGTTGAAAAAACGGCTGTGTATGAGCCTTTGAAGGAAGAGGCGGTGCAAACGGATCCGAGTCCTGCTCCTAAAAAAGCAAAAAAATCAAAAAAAGGCTTAATTATAGGAATTATAGCCGCGGTTTTAGTGTTAATAGCGGCAGGCGCAGCGTTATTCTTTTTCGCTTTTAAGGACAATAATAAAGACACAAAGGTTCCGCTTATCTATTATACGGAAAATGAGCTTTACGCTACTAAAAAGCTAAAAGAAAACGCAAAGCCTTTTGAAATTTGCACCGATTATGCGGGCAACTATATGCTGACCTCCGACAATAAATATGTGGTTTATACTCAAAATCTGCAGGAGCACGGCAACGAAGAAGAAGGACTTTATTATACGAGCGATTTGTATTACACAGAGCTGTTTAACAAAAAGTTCGAGCCCGTTCTGCTCGCAAAGGGAATAAGCGATATCCGCGCCGTGACGGGAGTGACAGGCGCTGTTTATTACGAGAAAGACGACGCTGTATACAGAACGGACGCGCAGTTGAATACCGACAAATTAATTGATAATGCGTATGTAGTGGAAATAAACGAAAAGTCGGGAAGAATGTTAACCGCTACAACCGCTTCCGAGGGTAATGACGAACTCTCGGATACAGAGCTTAATTTAATTGACCTGAATTCAAATAAGGTTTATCCCATCACTTCAAAAACGCTTAACTACAATTGGAACAGCGATTTATCAAATATTTATTTTGTTGAAAACGGAACGCTTTATTGCGCCGACGCTATGGGCAACAGAGAAAAGATTTCCGAAAAGGATAATGTAAACGAGTTTTATTACTGCGAGGACTGCATTTATTATACTACGCTTGATAAAACCTTTTCCTATCTCGATTTGGTAAACGACCCCGAAAAGAAAGCCGATGAAAAAATCACCGAGCCCAAGTTCGAGGATTATGCTCCCAAGCAGAAGGATTTTGTTAAAAAAGAGATAGACGATGTGCAAAACAAGGAAGTAAGCTTTGTGGATTTTGAAGCTTATGAAAAAGCACAGGAGGAAGCCATTAAAAAATACGACGAGGCTTATACAAAATATCTTGCGGCTCAAAACAGAATAAACACAAGAGAAATGCTTGAAAATGAGGGCAATACCTCCCTTCAAACCTATTCTCTATATGTGTATAACGGCAGCGTTAAAAAGCTTTGTTCCGATGTGAGCAGCATAGCCCCGATAACTAATACTAAGAACAAGGGCTGCGGCAAGGCGCTTATTTATACTTATCATACAGCTGTTAATAAGCTTAATAAGCTTGATATTTTAGATGTTGCCAAGGCGGAGGATGTAATAGAATATATTGAAAATCAACTGTCCTATGACCAGTCTGTTGCTTCGGGCGAAATGCTCAGTTATTTTAATACCAATTCCTCCTCTTATTATACCTATGTAATGGCTTACGATGAAAACTCGCAGGTTTATCTTGCTTCCGGCAGCAAGGAGAAATACGAGGGAGCCTTTGATTTGTATACCTTTAAAGAGGGGCAATCGTTCAAGCAGGCTGAGATAATAGCAAATAACTGCTCAAACTATTTCTATATAGGCGGCAAGCTCGCTTTCTTTACGGACTTTAACGAGAAGTCTGCGTCCTACACCATGCATTATAACGGCGGCAAAATAAATGATGTATCGGGTCAGGTTTTGATTCCCGAAAGCGATGACGGCAGCTTTTATTATGCGACCGATTTCAACGAAAAAACCAATCTTTCCACCGTTTATAAATATAAGGATAAGCAGGTGCAGAAGATTGCCGATGATGTAATGTTTACTTATTCCACCTTCGGCGTTTATGACGGCAAGTATCTGTATCTTACGGATTACGATACCAATGGTTTTTGCGGTACTCTCATCTGCCAAAGCGAAGAGGGTAAATTTGAAGTGGCAAAGAGAATACGGGGCATAGATAATGTCGGCGTACAATTCACCGGAGACTATGATTAAAAGTCAGACTGTCGAAAAAGTGGCTAAAACCGTGCAGACTGTTATTATTTATGTGATTTAGTAGAGTTATTTAAATCTTTGCGTTAAAAATTTAATGAAGCAAAGATAGTGAATTAATTTATAAGGGAAACCGCTGAAACCTTGCAGTTTCAGCGGTCAGAGTGTCGACAAAGTGGATAAAACCGCACGACTAAATGATAACCT
>CADBNM010000107.1 GCA_902796055.1 Oscillospiraceae bacterium | reverse complement strand
TTCGTTGGAAATGGGCAAATAAATAAAAAAAGACTTGATTTTTATTTATTACTGTGTTATTATTCCAATGTTAAATTCTAAAAAATGCAGTACCGAAAGAGGTGAAAGATATGAAAAAGGGAATTCATCCTGAGTATAAAGATGCAAAAATCCGTTGCGCTTGCGGCAATGTTATTGAAACAAAATCAACAGCAGGAGATATGTCTGTAGATATTTGTTCTAACTGTCATCCGTTCTATACAGGCAAGCAGAAGCTTGTTGATACAGGCGGTCGTGTTGATAGATTTAATAAGCGTTTTGGTCTTTCACAGAAAAGCTAACTTAAATTATTGCAGGTAATTTTACCTGCTTAATTTTTTATCGGATATGAATAATTATAAAACAATTAAAACCGATGCCGAAAGCACTCTTGTCGTCGAGCGTTCCAAGTTTATTTCTCATATAAAAAGAGCCGAAAGCAGGGAGCAGGCGGAGGAATTTATAAATGAAATAAAAAAAGAATATTGGGACGCCCGCCACAATGTTTATGCCTATGCGCTCAAAAACGGTGAAAGCCGCTGTACTGATGACGGTGAGCCGTCAGGCACTGCGGGTATGCCCACTCTTGATGTTCTTCTAAAGCAGGGCTACAGCGATGTCGTTATCGTAACCACAAGATATTTCGGCGGTATTTTGCTCGGCACGGGCGGACTTGTGAGGGCTTATTCAAAGTCTGCGGCGCTTGCGCTTGAAGCGGCGGGGAGCGTGGAAGTGTGCGAATGCGCTCTGTATAAAGCCGAAGTCGAATATTCGCTTGCCGAGAGCTTTGAGCGTTTTTTGAAGGATAACGGCTGTGTTATAAAAAATAAGGATTACGCTCAAAATGTAACGCTTTTTTATTGTATAAAAGCCGAAGAAAATGCCGAAATCAGTCAAAAAATAACAAATCATTTTTCGGCAAGAGTCAATCCCGAATACATTAAAAATTCATATGAAGAACTTTAAAATCCTGTTTTTTGTGCATTTTGTATAGAAAAATGGGATTTTTTAGTATAAAATCGGCATTGTGTTATTCATTTTATCTAAATATTCTATTGAATATATTTTCTTACTCTGCTATAATAAAGAAGATAATTATTATTTAAAAGGAGAAATGGTGATGCAATTTTTACCTTATGCAGCACTTGCGGCTGCAGTAATCGCACTTTTTGTTGCTTTCATTAAAGCGGCACAAATCAACAAAGCCTCCACAGGTACTGAGCGCATGAAAGAAATTGCGAACAATATCAATGAAGGCGCAAAGGCATTTTTATATTCCGAATATAAAATGCTCGTTATTTTCGTAGCGGTAGTTTTCTGTATTATCGCAGTAGTAGGAATTTTTGATAAGCAAGGTCAGTACGGCTTGGGCTGGAAAACTGCAATCTGCTTCCTTTGCGGCGCATTGTTCTCCACTCTCGCAGGTTATTTCGGTATGAGCGTTGCTACAAAAGCAAATGTTCGCACAACTAACGCTGCAAGAGAGAGCGGCATGAACAAGGCTCTTTCAATCGCTTTCAAGGGCGGTTCGGTAATGGGTCTTTGCGTTGTAGGTCTCGGTCTTTTAGGCGCAGCGGCAGTTTATGCTCTTACCAAGGACACTGCACTTCTTACCGGCTTCTCACTCGGTGCATCTTCAATCGCACTCTTCGGCCGTGTAGGCGGCGGTATCTACACTAAGGCTGCCGATGTTGGCGCAGACCTTGTAGGTAAGGTTGAAGCAGGTATCCCGGAGGATGACCCCCGTAACCCCGCTGTTATCGCAGATAATGTAGGCGATAATGTAGGTGATGTTGCAGGTATGGGCGCTGACCTTTTCGAAAGCTATGTAGGCGCAATCGTTTCCGCTATTATTCTTGGTAGCACTATCAAGGACGGCGGCAAGAGCGCGGTATTCGCACTTCTTATTGCTGCTTGCGGTATCATCGCTTCCATTATCGGCCAGTTCTTTGTTCGCGGTAAGGAAGGCGGCGATCCCCATAAGGCGCTCAATCTCGGTACATATACGGCAAGCGTGCTTGTTCTTATTGCAGCAGGTCTCGGCTCGTGGTTTGTTCTCGGCAATCTCAAGGCTTTTGCGGCAATCGCGGCAGGCGTTATTGTCGGCACGGCAATCGGTATTCTCACCGAGGTTTATACCTCCGATGCTTACAAATCTGTTAAGCACATCGCAAAAGAGTCCGAAACAGGTCCCGCAACAAATATCATCGCAGGTCTTGCAGTTGGTATGAAGAGTACCGTTCTTCCGATTATCCTTATCGGTCTCGGCGTAATCATCGCTTATGTGTTTGACGGTCTTTTCGGTATCGCTATCGCGGCGGTTGGTATGCTTTCAACAACAGGTATCACCGTTGCTGTTGACGCTTACGGTCCTATTGCAGACAATGCAGGCGGTATTGCCGAAATGAGCGGTCTTGATGAGTCTGTTCGTGAAATCACCGATACTCTTGACTCTGTAGGTAACACTACGGCAGCTATGGGTAAAGGCTTCGCTATCGGCTCTGCGGCACTCACAGCACTTTCACTCTTTGTATCCTTCTCACAGTCTGCAGGCATTTCCGCTTCAGGCGTAAATGTACTTGACTACAAGGTAGTTGTAGGTATGTTCATCGGCGGTATGCTTCCGTTCATCTTCTCCGCTCTTACAATGAACTCCGTTGGTAAGGCTGCTACTCAGATGATTGAGGAAGTTCGCCGTCAGTTCAGAGAGCATAAGGGCATTATGGAAGGTACGGAGAAACCCGATTATAAATCGTGCGTATCTATTTCAACTAAAGCTGCTCTTAAAGAAATGCTCGTTCCCGGCGTTATGGCAGTAGTTGTTCCGCTTATCATCGGATTCTGTCTTGGCGTAAAGGCACTCACAGGTATGCTTGCAGGCGCTCTTGTAACAGGTGTTCTTATGGCTATCTTTATGTCTAATTCAGGCGGTGCTTGGGATAATGCCAAGAAGTATATCGAAAGCGGTCACTTCGGCGGCAAGGGCTCAGAGAGCCACGCTGCAGCGGTTATCGGCGATACGGTAGGCGACCCCTTCAAGGATACATCAGGTCCTTCAATCAATATCCTTATTAAGCTTATGACAGTTATTTCACTTCTCTTCGCTCCTCTTATGGCGCAAAGCAGCTCAATTCTGGATATGATTGAAAAGGCACTTAATATTAAATAATTTCAATTAGTATTTAACTCCCTTTTGTATGTGCAAAGGGGAGTTAATATTAATGAATTATAGAGGTATAAACTATGGAAAAAAATAACACTAAAACAAATAAAGTTTGGATAATACTTTCAGCTATTTTAGCAGTTGCATTGGTATTTATGACTTGCCTTTATTTCTTTGTTCCCATGTCAAAGAATGCGCTTAATTCTTCAAGCGAAGGCGTTAAGGCAATAAGCGAAGTGAACGCTAAAAATGCTCTTTCACTTTGGAAAAACGAGGCACCTTTAAAAAAACAACTTGTAAAGTATGTTGAAGAAGTAACCGAAGAAGGTTCGGATAGTTATATTCCCGTGCAGGACAGAATCGCAGTATTCGATATGGACGGTACACTTTGTTGTGAAACCGACCCCGGCTACTTTGACCATAAATTGCTTTATCACCGCGTAATGGAAGACCCGACATATAAAGATAAGGCAAGTGCTGAGGAAAAAGAAACCGCAAAGATTATCAAAGAGTATTTTGAAACAGGGGAGTATCCCGAGGATTTGAGCATTAAGCACGGTAAAGCGGTTGCAACTGCTTTTAAGGGAATGACTACCGATGAGTTTGACGCTTATGTAAAAGAGTATAGAGATACTCCTATGGAAAGTTATACAAATATGACTAACGGACAGGCTTTCTATAAGCCTATGCTTCAGGTTGTTGATTACCTGCAGGCAAATAATTTTAAAGTATATATCGTAAGCGGAACAGACCGTTTAATCACTCGCGGTCTTGCAGAGGGCACCGTTAATATTCCGCTTTCTCAGATGATAGGTTCCGATGAAAGTCTTGTCGCTTCAAATCAGGGCGACGAGGACAGCTTGGATTATACCTACACTAAAGACGATGAAGTTATCACAGGCGGCGAATTTCTCATTAAAAATCTTAAAATGAATAAGGTAAGCGTTATCGAGCAGGAAATCGGTCAACAGCCCGTGCTCGCATTCGGTAACAGTTCGGGCGACTTTGCGATGGCAAATTTCGTTTTAGATGATAATCCTTATAAGAGCGCGGCGTTTATGCTTTGTTGCGATGACACCGAGCGCGAAAACGGCAAGCCTGAAAAAGCCGAAAAAATGTATAATGACTGCAAAGAAAATGGCTATACCGCAGTTTCAATGAAAAACGA
>CADBNM010000106.1 GCA_902796055.1 Oscillospiraceae bacterium | reverse complement strand
TATTATATATTATAATATATTTGCAGTCAAGAAATCGTGACATTTTTATGAACTTTTTGTTTTATTTTGGAAATAATCACTAAAAAAACAGGTAAAATGAAACCCAAAATTATATTAAAATAAGGAAGATAAAAGCTGTTAAAAGCTATTATTTTTTCACTGTCTAAAAAATCCGACAACGCAAAAGCGCCGATTATTATTCCCGAAACTGCTGAAATTCCGATAAAAGCTGTTATGCTTTTTATTTCAACCGCCTGTTTTATTCCCTCGCAGACGGAATAGAAAACGAAACACAGAAGTGCGGCGGAAAAAATGAGCCAATTTGCATTGAAGAAGGCGTCAAAATGCTCGCTTACGCTGAAAGTGTCGGCACTTTTAATTAATGAAAAGAACGGAAAACTGATTTTTTCGCTCACCGGAAGAGAAAAGGTGCAAATTATTATTAAACTTATTGCACTCATAAATACAAGACTTAAAAGAACTGCGCCAAAAGCCGACTTGGCTTTGAAAACAGGCTTATAAAAAAACAGCATAGGTGCTAAAAAGCAAAAACTGCCGACAGGAAAAATCAAGCTCTTCGAAAAAGCGGAAATATCGGGCTTAAAGAAAGGCAAGGCCAGTGTAAAGTCCAATCCCTTTACACTGAACACGAGCATTAAAACCACGGTTATACAAAGCAGCAACGAACAGATTGCCACAGTCCTTATTATTGTCTTAAATCCGCTTGCCACGGCGAAAAACGCAAGAGCCATAAGCACTATAATACTTATTTCCCTACCGATATAGGAGAGGGTTTGTTCCATTCTCGAGCCAAAGCTTTTTAAAAGCATAACCGAACAGACTGCGAGTTGAGCGATAATCAAAAAAGAAATGATTTTAGTGAATCTTTCACCGAAATTTTCTTTTAGGAATTCACCCGCCGTAGAATAGTTTTTATAAATATAGTTAATAACCAAACAAAAAATTGCCGCTGCAGGCAAAGCGCAAGCGGGAATAATAATTCCTGCCGTTCCTGCTTTGCTTGTGAGTGCAGACGGCAAAACGCTGACTGAAAAAACAGCAATAAACATAAAATAGAGCATTAAAATATGATGAGATAATATTCTTTTCATTTAGCGGCTAAGCCCTTTCTGAAATTATAGTCCGCGCAAAAGCGGGAGTTAATTCTAACGCAATATTCCACAGCCCTAAAATCCGCCGATACCGCTTTACCCGTGCGCGCTCTTATTTTACTGCCGAGATTTAGAATATCGCTGTTATTTGAATGCGCTGTTTTGAGCAGCTCTTCTATTTCGGAAGTCAGCTCTTTTTCGGCGCTTACTCTTAAGAAATCGGCAATTTTCTCGTTATTAAGATTTGCACCTGAAACAGAATCTATGCTCATAGATAAATCAATATCTACAGCCGTGCCGAGCAATCTGTTGCCTGCAATATTAAAGCTGTATTTGCAATGTGCTTTATTAATTTTAACTACATTTCCCAGCACATCGACAAAGCTTTTTTTAAGCTTGTTATTTAAGATGTTATATGCTCTTGACTGCCTTTTATCAATTGTATAAACAGCCTTCATATTTTTAATTATTGCATAGCCTTTAAAGACTATCACGCTCTTTTTGGCGGTATTCTCGCCATCGGTCTTCTGCCCTATTATCGGCACTGCGCTTTCGCCCATGGTATCGGAACACAACAAATCCGTTACCGTTACGGGATAATAGTAGCCGTAATCACTGCCGGCGTTATTTAAGTTTAAAAGCACTTCATCGGTTGAAGTAACATCCTTTGAAATATCCTCCAGCAACGAACGGGCGTCGCTCTCAGAAAAATAGACGAAGGAGGAAAGCTGTGCTTTTTTTGAGCAGGAAATAAAATCGAGACAGGAAGAAATACCCTTTTTCGCCGTGGGCATACCGATAATATAGTCGTTTACAAATGAAAAGGTCAAATACTTGTCAGCCAAAATTTGAGCCTTTCGCATAGCGTCGGCAAAATTTTTATCTTTCGCCGCTATCACAGACTGTTTTTGGGCGGAGGAAGCATCGTTTACGAGGCTTTCAACAAAGGTTATTTCATCAATTCCGCCTGCGTCCTCAAGCCCCACGCTTTTTACAACCGCACAGTCCTCAAGATTTATTATTTTTGATTTTGACAGCGGCGTGCTCAAGCCAAGCGACACGCACAGCACAACAGCGGCAAGCGCTTTAATGATTTTTTGCATTTTTTCTCCTTATTAGAGTATCGTTAAACCAAATATCAGGCGTGGCGGTTGAAAACGGCGAAAGATAAGGCAGACCGAAACATTCGGCGGAATTTAAGTGCAACGCAAAAAGAAACGCACAGGCGTAAACACCGAAAAGCCCCGAGAAATTAGCGATTATCATCAACGCAAAGCGGCTTACTCTGAGGGAATCCGCAAGCGCCTGATACGGCAGAACAAAGCTTGTTATTCCCGCCGCAGCGGTAAGCATTACAACTGCGGGTGAAGCTATATTTGCGTTTATTGCGGCGTCGCCCACTATTATTCCCGATACTATTGAAACCGCCTGTCCCACGCCGTTCGGGAGGCGCAAACCCGCTTCAATTAAAACCTCAAAGGCTACAAGCATTACAAAAATCTCGGTGAAAGCCGAAAACGGCATACCGTATTTTGCCTTGATTATTGACGAAGCGAGCTTTGCAGGCAAAATTTCAGGCGAAAAATTAACTATCGCCAAATAAAAAGCCGGCAAAAACAGATTAATTGCAAGACAAAAGTAACGGATTATTCTTAAAAAGGATGAAAAAACAAGGCTCGACGAATAATCCTCGGGCGTTTGCATAAACATAGCCAAGTTAGAGGGCGTAATAAATGCAGTCGGAAATCCGTCAACAATTACACCCACTCTGCCGTTTAGTATGTTTGCGCTAAGCTTATCGGCTCTTTCGGTATAGAGAATTTTAGGAACAATGGCATTCCTTTTGCCGCACAGTGCGCTTTCAATCTGTCCCAAAGAGCAAACGGAGGAAATATCGGCATTCTTAAGTGTGTTTTCAACCTCTGCGGGCAGGCTCTCGGGGGCAATATTTTTCATATATATCAATGCTACCGTCGTTTTCGCCTGCTTGCCTATTTCTATTTGGCGCACAACCAAATTGCTGCTCCTAATGTGGCGGCGAACTATGGCTGTATTAATTCTCATAGGTTCGGTAAAGCCGTCCTTTGAGCCCTTTACAACGCTCTCGCTTTCAGGCTCGTCAATAGAACGCATTTCAAATCCCTTAACATCAAAAACAAACGCCGCCTGCGCCTGCTCCAAAACGAGAACGAAGTTTGAAGCAAGCACGGCTTCAACAGTCTCTTTCAAAGTGCCGACTTTCTTAACCGAGGTATGGTTTATATAGCCGCTCTCCAGAAGAGCCGCCGCCTTTTTTTGCGACTTGCACTTTTTAAATACGCCAAGCTCCGAAAACGGCGCTAAAATATTTTCATCGACCACTGCTTCCTTTACAAGACCGTCAACACAGCAAAAATGTGCCTCTACGAAGCCGAAGCGAAAAGGCGAAATAATCACATCATCGCTTTCTCCAAGATATTTTTTTATACTCTCTATGCTTATTTCTTCCTCTTCTATTTCCGAAAAATACCTTATACTTTCCACATCGTCGCGCCAATATTTATCCAATACAATCACCGATATTATTTTTAATAAAAAAAGAAAAATTATGCAAAAAAACACCGCGCAGCTGCACGGTGTCTAAATAATAATCTTTATTATTTGCTTTTTTCTTCGTCCTCTTTTTCTTCGGTGTCGGGCTTATCCGCGCCTATAGAAGAAAGGACATCGTCAAAGGAAGAGGTAAATTCTTTTTTCGGCTCTTCCTTGGGCTCTTTAGGCTCTTCTGCTTTATCCGAGCTAAGGTCGGAACCTAAAATCTCGTTTACTCTTTGCTTAATTGAGGAAGTGCCGGTATCTGTTGCGGAAGCGATTTCAATTTCTCCGCTAAGCGCTTTTGCATTTTCTCTCCTCTTTTGGCGAAGCTGCTTTGCATGCTCATTTCTAAGCATACCCATTCTGTTAATAAGTCCGCTTATAGTCATACTGAACACAACCATAACGAGTGAATAAATCGCAACTGCCATCATGGTATACATAAAGTAGAAAGGCAATGATTTTACTATTAATTTAAGAACAACAAACAAAACTGTTGCTATTGCAAACTCTGCAATAAATGATATTGTTACACTTCTTAAGCATGCGCTTGTTGAAGAACGGAAAGGCTTTTTTGACTGACCGTTTTTGGAAATGAAGTAGATATTGAACAGCGCATAAATAAGCGGTGTGCAAAGCACAAATATATACATCGCCATTATTCTTATATAACTGAGCGAAAACATATTTTGGAAAGATTTATCCATTATATATGCAATCATTTTTGAACTGATTGCAGTTGTATTTGAATAAAAGGCGACATGTGCACTTTCAAGCCAACTTAAAACAGTAGGCGCTGCGAGCAATGCGAAAATAAGCTCGCCAAACGCAAATACGCTTACGGCTATTAAAAGTATAAGGCTTAAAAGACCTGTGGTTTCGGTAGATACTTTTTTCATATTTACACCTCAGAATTAGTATTACGATTTATATTAGTTTATATTATATATAATTAAAATGAAATAATCAACCGAAAAATATGAATATTCGGTAAACTATTGAAAAAACGGCTGTTTTATTATATTATTATTCAGGTGAATTATTATGAGAATGAGAAAAAAGAAGAATTTAGAGCCGCGCCTTGATAAATGCAAGGACATAACATTAGAATACACAGGTGAAAAAATCGACTTTGAAAAAAAATTTGGAAACTCCAATCCCATCCACCTTGAAATAGGTTGCGGAAAAGGAGCGTTTACAGCAGCGATTGCCGAGAAAAATCCCGACATTAATTTTGTTGCAATAGAAATGATTGCAAATGTTGCGGTAGCAGCCATGGAAAAAGCAAAGGAGCAAGAACTTAAAAATGTTCGCTTCATGGTTGTGAACGCCGAAAAGTTATGCGAGATATTCCCCGAAAACTCGGTTGAGAGGATATATTTAAATTTTTCGTGCCCCTACCCCAAAAGGCGATACATCAAGCACCGCTTAACTCACGAAAACTTTTTAAACAGGTATAAGATTATCCTTAAAAACGGCGGTGAGATATTCCAGAAAACCGACAATGAAGAGTTTTTCGATTTTTCCTTGGAAGAATACGAAAAGTGCGGTTGGGAATTAAAAAATATTACGAGAGATTTGCACTCGAGCGAATGGGCAAAGGATAATATTATTACCGAATATGAGAGCAGATTTTTGGCGCTCGGGCAGCCGATATACCGCTTGGAAGCGGTGAACAGAAAATAATAGGGGATTATTTTCTGAATGATGTTTGCACCGTTGGTGCAAGTGATGTTGCTTCGCAATGATGTATGCGATAAATCGCAAATGATGTTTGATTTCTGCGAAATCAAGTTAAGGTTGGCGTTGCAAGCAACGCATTTAAAAGACCTCTCCGCTTCGGTCGAGGTGACAAAACGGCGTGTCGAGTCGCCACGCCCTACAAGTATCGTAATACGATAATAGTAAGGAGTTCACAAAAGTGAACTCCTTATCTGCTTTTTTCTATGAATCAGTTTACTAAAGTAAACTCCAAAGTAGTATCGTAACGCGATAATAAGTTGATACCTCGCAATGCGAGGTATGGCAAAAAGTTTCCAAAAGGAAACCGCTTGGCTGTCATAATTATTTTGAGATGAAAAAATCCCGACGGAGTACCGTCGGGATTTTTGTAGTTAAATCATCATTTTGTTTTTACTTTATATGTTTTGCTCCAAGCGGAGAAGTAGTTTTTGCCTGCTATTTTCTTATATGTTCTAATGCGAACAAAGTAATACTTCTTAGCGGCGAGTTTCTTTGCAGTGTATTTAACAGTTTTTACATTCTTAAATGTAACTGTCTTTGCACCTGCAAAATTCGCTTTTCTGCCAAACTGGAGCTGATAGCCTGTGCATGCGCCCTTCTTCCACTTTGCAGTAAAGGCTTTCTTGGCTCTTGCAAGACCTGTCAAAGCTGTGCCGTTGGGCAATGTTGGAGAATTAAGAACTGCGCTCCAAGGTCCGAAGTAATAGTTACCGTCAGCATCTTTAACATAAAGTCTTACTCTGGCTTTATAGGCATGACCGGAAGCAAGTTTTGTAAATGTATAAACATTTTCGTGAAGGGTTTTAAGCCCCGCTTGAGCG
>CADBNM010000105.1 GCA_902796055.1 Oscillospiraceae bacterium | reverse complement strand
CTTGGCTAACGCCAATCAAAATCGAAAGTGCCAAAGTTCGCGTAAAGAACGCATTTTTTAGCGTTTCGGATTCGTTAGCGAACGCCTACGGGTCTCCCCTTTTTAAGAACGCTTGACTATTATATCACATTGTTTCTAAATGTCAACAACTTTTTTGAAAAATCTACGGCTGTTTTTACACGCCGCCGTGTGTTCAGTTTTTCGTTTGTTTTCGCAAATCACAATATAATGTATTATCGGGCTTGTTTTTACACTAAATACACACGGCACAATAAAATTATATAATTTTATATTATTTTTATGCTTTTGTATATTTTGACGATAAAAAACGCAGGCGGTTTTGAATGAAATCACTTCGTGATGAACTGCGTCCACACCTGATTGCAGGTTTGCCGGTATGCACGGCAAAGCCGTGCTCGATATGTTTCCTGCGGAAACTCGATATGCGCTAAAATGCAAGAAAAGGCAAGCCTTTTCAATGAAATAACGGGCTCTGCCCGTACTCAACTTGAATTCGGAGTTCGGAATTAATGGTTAAGCGAGTTTCCTTGTCAATTAGTAAAATCTATCTATTTTATATAAAAACTTTCGCAAAATTTGAATAATAAAATTTATAAAAAAATTTTGTCTGCACGATTTTAGCCACTTTTTCGACTCAAAAAAGCGAGAGCTTTTTTGCTCTCGCTTTATGATTATTTAAGCACATAAACCGTTACATCCCTGAGTCCCCACTGTTCGCACTCGGCTTCACTGTTCATATACAAATCAACAAATCTGCCCATGCCGGCTACGCCCGGTCCCGTGTCGGCTGCTACGCAGAAGCCGTAGCCTGTAACATAGAGCTTGGTGCCGTAAGGAATTACGCTCGGGTCAACGCCTATTCTGCCTACCGCAACCTCCATGCCGTTAGCACAGTGGTTGCCCTTAGGCTCGTGGTACGCCGAAGCGATACCCGTATATTTCTTGCTGAACTTTAAATCTTTTTCTTTTAAATCCTTTTTGCCGGTTCCGAATTCGGCAGAGCCTTTGAGCAGGACTTCCGCCTGCGCCTTGACTAAGACCTTGGAATCGGTTTCTTCCTTTGCAACGGGCTTGCCGTTTTCATAACGGATAGTATATTCAACAAGCCTCTTGCCCTCTTTGCCTTTTTTGGAAAGCTGAGTCATACCAATCGGAACGGAAGCGTCCTTCTTGTAAAGCGTTTTCGGCTTAATTGCTTCTTCTTCGCTTTCCTGCTTAAAGGTAACTCGGATAAGCTCGATTTGGCTGCCGTCCTCCGCTATGGTGTCAAGCGCCGGGATAGTGTAATCGTCACTGCCGAGGCTTATGCCCTTTTCTCTGATGATTTCTCTTACGGTCTTATTGCTCGTTGCAACATTGATAAGCTCACCGTCCGCAATAAGCTTTGCCTTGCCGGCTTTGTAGAAATTAATCTGCTCACCGTCGGAAATGACATCGAAGGACTGCGGCGTTACCGCGTCGCCTTCGCCAAGCTCAATACCGAGATAAGCGAGCACATCCTCAACCGTTCTCGCGGGCAGGGTTACTTTCCAGCTTTCCCCCTCGGAGGATTTGAATTGCACGCTTATTTCTCTTTTGACAATTAAAACAGAATTGTCCTTATCAAACTGCGTTTCATCAATAACATCGTTTTTGCCGAGCTTAATGCCCTGCTGCCTGATGATTTTTGCAGGTTCGCTTTCGTTGGTCACAATCGTCTGCGACTTGTTGCCGTCAAGCACAGTAACCTCTTTTGGAATGTTTGCAACTGCAAATACTGTTGCGACGCACGAAAAAACAACAACCGCAATAATGAACACGGTAATCGCCTTGCCCTTAGGTGAGGCAAGGAGGCTGCCTTTTTGTGCCTTTTTGGTATTCATAATGTTCTCCTTAATTTTCGGCAAATTTACACATACTCTGTATCATATTCTTGCCGACCGTGATTTTTTAATCGACGATTTTTCTTCTCAAAATACTCTCACTAACTAAGTTTCTGACCTGAATCCTCAAATCCTTGACATTATAGACACAAGTTCCGACAAAAGTCAAATTTAATAAACTGCGTGAATTTGTGCTTTTTTAACAAAAAAAGTGACTTAAAAACACATTTTATCCTGTTTTTTCACTTTTTGAGCTTTTTGTAGCCCTGTATTTTTGGTAAAAATTGCAGAAAAGTTACACTCTTTACAATTAGTTACAATTTGCTGTAACTTTTTTGTAATATTTTGCGCTTTTTTGTCGTGATTTTCTGCCACTTTTTGCCCGTTTTTTAACTTGTTTTCTTGGGGGCTTGTCTTTGCTCGCCGCTTATTAAGCATAACAGTCGAACTTGGACTCTCACTAATTAATTATAGGCAATTATTTCTAAAATATGCAAAAAAATGAACAGGTTTTTGCCTGTTCATTTCAATTCAACATCTGTAAAAGACGAATTTTGTTTATACTATATATGGTATATAATAATATTATATTATAATTATTAAAAACATTAATATAGCGTCTTGCACTATGCTTATGAATTTTTATCGTTCTTTTTTATAGTATCCGCAACGGCGGAAAGAATAATTACCGCAACAAAAGCGCAAACTATTGTGATTATCGCCGCAGAATATTTTGTGCAGATAAAGAGCACTACCGCAGAAACAATTGCGCCCACGATAACAAGCGCCGCAGCTATTAAAAGTGCCGCAACAATTTTATTTGCGTCGCCTTTTGCTTTAACCGGAGCCACCTTTTCCTCGCCATCGCCCATACAGTTAGGGCAGAATTTGAAGCCGTTAACCTCAACTGCCTTTACATCGTCCTCAAAAGAATTTTTGCACTTATCGCATTTCCAACTCATTTTTCTTCTCCTACAATTTCATCAAGCTTTTCTAACTCATCTTTGTATTTATCTCGGAGCAAATCATATACAGCCTGCAGAGTTTTTGCGTCGTTAACGGGAATAAAGGAGTCGTAGTCCTTGCTCACATTATCGTACTGCATAATTATCACTTCATCGTCATCATTTTCAAGCGGCATAAACATTGCATACTCTCTGCCACCAAAGGAAACAGAGTCGATATATTCAATTTCAACCTCGTTTCCCATATCGTCGCTTAAGACGACAACCTTTTCAATATCGTAATCCATTATAACCTCGCGGAATTTAATTTCCTTTATTTTACCATAACTTTAAACTTAAATCAAATCTAAACTTATTATGTGAGTTTTGCCCTCTTTTTGTGTGATTGCCGAGCCGGCTGCCAGCTCACAGCAGCTGCTTTCGCTCATAATGTTATTTGCAAAAAGCACGGCGGATTTTTCTTTTGAGAGATACATAAGCTTTTGCACCTTAAATGTGTCTCCCTCGCGGTTTTCCTCCTTGCCCGCTATAAGCAGCTCGGAGCCGCGGGCGGAAAAATCATAGACCTTTTTGAAATTAAGCGGTGTTATTTTGCCGTTTATAAGGCTTACAAGCTTCATATCATAAAACGCAAAATTTCCTTTGATTATAACCTTTTCGGCTGACGCAGGAAGGCTTGCCGCCTGCTTTTGTCTGCCGTCCTTGAGGCAAACGGATTTAAGCGATTTGCCGCTTTGCTTTAAACAGTAAATGCCGCCGCCCGAAAAGCCGAGCCAAGTGCCGTTTACCTTTTTTGCAAGAATTTTATCCTCGCCCGAAGCGATTTTATACAAATCATAATCGGGCTTTTCTGTATTCTGCGAATAAAATCTTCCCGAAAAATAGCAGCCGTGCTTAACGGATTCGGCAGTGTAAACAAACCAATCTGTTCTGAGCTTGCCGCTCGCTTCGACGGTTCTGTTCCTCGTATCGAGCACCTGCCCGCCGCATTCTCCGCTCTTGCTTATTGCAAACGCCTCGGAATAAACGCGCTCAGCCGCCGATAAATTGCTTTTATTTGTATCAACCAAAACAAGATTTTCATATTTCGAGCCCATCGCACCGGGCATTTTCTTAAGCAGTGCAAAAGCGTAGTTATAAACGCCGCCCGACTGCGGCTTGCTCCACACCGCAACGCCAAATCTCTCGCCCCTTATATTTATATAGGGTATGGTAAAGTTAATTCTGAAAGCCGTGTCCGAAACGGTTGTCTTTAATGTTCCCGCCGGCTTAATCGGCGTAGCTTTGCCGTTTTCAACGAGGTAGTATTTAGTGGGATTTAATGTGTAAAACACTCCGTCAATATCACTTTTATATAATTTTGCGTCTATTGTCCGGGCGTTCTTAAAAAACACTTCGTCCTTTAAATCATAGCTGAATTTTTTAGGCTTCGGCTCGGGTTTAGGCGTGTTTTTATTCAAATAATAGAAGCCTGCCGATATCGCAAGCACCGCCAACATTACAAAAATAATTGTAAAAACCGTTTTCTTTTTCATCGCTTTTCCCTTATAAGATTATGTAATTAATATACCCCTATTATAATTGCCTTTCAAGTATATTTCAACTATCTTCGGGAAAAATTTAAACAGAGGTGAAAAAAATGAGAAACAATTTTAGTAAATTCATTGTTGCGGCGCTGCTCATCGCCTTGCTTGCGCTCGCCGCTGTGCCGATAACCATGCAAATCGGCGCAAATGTGCCAACTCTTTCGCGCTACGGTTCAACCGGCACCGAGGTGCGCAACATTCAATCCGTTCTAAAGCGGCTCGGCTACTACACCGGCACGGTTGACGGCATTTACGGCTCAAAAACCAAAGCGGCGGTGGTGCGCTTTCAAAGAGATTGCGGTTTGACTCAGGACGGTATATGCGGACCTGTTACGCTGCTTTATTTGGGGCTCGGCTCGTCCTCTTCCTCGTCAGGCAAATATTCCTCCTCGGATATTCAGCTGCTTGCAAAGGTGATTTCCGCCGAAGCAAGGGGAGAGCCCTACGAGGGACAGGTTGCCGTGGGAGCAGTGGTGCTCAACAGAGTAGCTTCTCCTTCCTTTCCAAATTCCGTTTCGGGCGTAGTTTATCAACCCGGCGCTTTCTCGGCAGTGACCGACTCTAACTGGTCGGCGGCAGTCACAAGCAGCGCAAAAAGTGCGGCTCAGGACGCCGTGAACGGCTGGGACCCGACAGGCGGGGCGCTGTATTATTATAATCCCGCCAAAACCTCAAATCAGTGGATAAGAACGCGACCTGTTGTGAAAACTATCGGAAATCATATTTTCGCAAAATAGCAAAGCAAAGGGCTTTACGGCATTAAAGTTAAAGTTAACTTTAAAAAGAGAGCGAACAAAAATTCACTCTCTTTTTTCTTTGCTTTTTATTTGTTTAACGCCCATACCGCAAGGTTCAAATAGCCCGCAAAGCTTACCCACAGAAGATACGGCGCCAAAAGGAAGGGCGACGCTTCATCGGCATTTTTAAAGCGAATAATCATAAACACGATTAACAGCCACAAAACGACTAACCAAATGAAAGCAATCCCAAACGCCTGAAAATCAAAAAATATTATTCCCCAAAAAAAGTTGAAAAACAACTGAACTAAATAAACATATATATTCTTTTTTCTGCTTGCGGACGGCTCTTTAAGCGATATTCGTGCCGCTGCTACGCCCATCAAAAGATAAAGCACGCTCCACACAATAGGGAACAGTATGGCAGGCGGCGAAAGCGGCGGCTTTTTGACGGCTTCGGAATATGTTTCGGTGCCCTCGCGAATTAGTAAGCCCGAAATTAATCCTACCGCTTCCGTTAACGCTATCCAAAAAACATAGTTTATCCATTTTCCTTTTTTCATGCCCGAAGCCCCTATTCTTTTTCAGGCGCAGCCTCAGTAGTGCCGAAAGGATGCGCGGGCGGAGCATACAGCGAGAACAGCTTTAACGGTCTGCTTCCCGTGTTTTTCAAGTTGTGGTATGTTCGAGCGGGAATAAGTATCGAATAATTACGGTTAACCCTGTTTTGAATGTTGAGTGCGTCCTTGCTTTCGCCCATCATCACAAAGCCTATGCCCTCCTCAATTTTAATGAATTGGTCAAGTTCATCGTGCTTTTCAATCCCTATTTCACCGCCGACGGGTATGCTCATAAGCGTCAGCTGCATATGTTCTCCCGTCCAAAGCGCGGTTCTGAAATTTTTATTAATTCTCGTGTACCTGTCAATATTTACGACAAAGGGCTTTTTGCCGTAATCTCCCAATGAAGTGCTGTTTTTTTCCATATTTCCTCCCTGTTTGTTTTAATCACATTAATAATATATGCAGTAATAAAAAAATAAGACTTGCAATTATAAAAAAATATGATATAATACTGCTTG
>CADBNM010000104.1 GCA_902796055.1 Oscillospiraceae bacterium | reverse complement strand
GTTAAAAATTAAATAAAGCAAAGATATTGAATTAAGTTATAAGGTTTCGGGCACCAACTCCAAATCTTTGATTTGGTTAGTTGGTCGAATTCTTATCTCACTCTTTCAACATCTGCTCAGCGTGTAGAAAAAGGTTTTTCTACACGCTAAAGCGAGTTCACTTTTGTGAACTCGCTTGTTGTCTATTATTTTGTTTTTTGTTTTAGCGGTGATCTTAATTGATCTTTGTCTAAAACTCCTATTCGCCTTGCTTGCAGCACCATTTCTATTTGCAATAACAACTGGTTGCCTGCGCCTGCCAAAATGCCGAACACGATATCAAAAATCATTGCGTCCATCAGCGCCTCGGAGGGTATTCCGAGCCAGTTAAAGAACACAACATATGCGAGCAAATTTGCTCCCGGTACGGGGGGCGTGGCTACAAACAGCACCACCGCAAAGATAATAGCAATAGCAATCCAGAACAAATCCACCTCAACATTGTAAACCTTTGCCGCGTACATTGTAAAAAACAGCGTGCCTATAGCGCTGACAGGCATATAAAGCACCAAGCCCTGCGGCAGGGAGGTTTCGGTGTATTTCTTATCTACACCGAGCAGATGGCTACACGAATATCTTGTTTGGTCAAAGGATGCGTCTAAGGAGCCTGTATTTAATGCTATAAAAAACGGCTTTTGCACCTTTGAGGTAACGGTAATCGGATTTACCCGCAAGCGTAGTGCAAGATAGCCGATTGCCAATATCATCATAAGCAGTGAAGCGGCAATCGCATTAATAAGCGGCTTATAGATGCCGCGCAAAATCTCGGTTTGTCCGCGCACAATTTCTAAGCAGATAAACAGTCCTGCGAAGAAGGGCACTAACACGCTTACCCACTTCGCAAGCTTTAAGCCGACCATATTTATCTGGCGCAAAATGGTTTTTATCTGCGTCACCTGACTGCCTAAGGCAATGAGCGCGGTGCCTATTACAAAAGCAACCAATATTAACTGCGGCGTGTTGGAATCCAAAAACGGCGCAATAATATTTTGGGGTATGAGCTGGTCAAAAAAGTCCAAAAGCTTTTTCGCTATCAGCCCGCTCAAATGAAGCGGCTTGTCTCCGAAAAAGAGGGGATAGGCGCTCAAAACCGAAACGCCTGTAATAAGGAAGCTGAATCCGAAGTAGCGCAGCACAACATTGGTGCTGTTGCCGCCCTGAAAGTCAATTTGCTTGGTGTTGAGCATAGTGGTAATTACGGTGAAGAATATAATCGGTCCCGAAATCGCGTTGAGCATTTTCAGCCATAGCTCGTAAGTGGGAGTGAGGAAGAACTCGGTCACTTCTTTTATCTGAGGCGCGCCTGATAGAAGCATATGTAGCAAAAGTCCCAGAGCAACGCCGATAGCAAGAGCTGCAAAAATCAAAACTACGGGGTTAATTTTTTTAGACGGGAGCTTTAATCTTAAAACATTTTTGCCCCAAGAATAGGTATATTTCGGATTAAGTCCTATAACCGTTTGCAGCGAGCTGTTCCACTGCCCAAATTCGGCGTTGGTTTCACTGAGCGGATTAAACGCTTCTTCCGCTATTTCGAGCTTAATATAAGGACCGCTAAGCGAGCCGGATAATGCAACATCAATCAGCGTGTCCTCTCCAAAATGCTCATGCAAGCGCAGCAGGATTTCCTCCAAGAGCAAGCGTGCTTTTGTACAGGTGTGCTTTTCAACGCCGATTTTATTCAGGCTTTCCGTCAGCCACTCCGAAAAAGCGTCAATGCTCTCATATTTCAAATCGGTTTGATATTTGGAATACTCTTTAATCTTCATCCTTTTACCCCAAAAATTTTACTGTATATTTATTTTATCAAACAATTTATATTATTGCAAGAATGAAAAGACAAAGCGAAGGAACTCAAATACATCACTCAGCCTGCAAAGCGACTTAATTCTGTAAAAAAGGAGAGTAAAAGGGGCACCCTCCTTGCGGAGAGTGCCCTTCGACTCTCTTTTTTTAAGTTTTTTACAGCTTAACCGGTTTTGCGTTCCAGATATTGTCTGCGTATTCAAGGATTGCTCTGTCTGCCGCGAAAATGCCTGCCGAAGCAATGTTCATAAGGCTCATTTTCGCAAACTTTTTGCCGTCCTTCCAGATTTCATCAACCTTATTTTGCGCAAGCTGATAATCGTTGAAGTCCGCGAGAACCATATATCTGTCGGTATTTGTTAAGGCGTTAATGATTTCGGGGAACTCCTTGCCGCCGATACCTGCCATAATCGAATCTATAACCTCTTTGGCGTTGGGGTTATTGATGTAATAATTCTGCGGGCGGTAGTCCTGATATTTAAGAGCGTCAACCTCTGCGGCGTTCATACCGAAGATGATAATGTTTTCCTCGCCGACATTCTCGAATATCTCAACATTTGCGCCGTCCATTGTACCGAGAGTTACCGCGCCGTTAATCATAAGCTTCATATTACCGGTACCGGAAGCCTCGGTTCCGGCAAGTGAAATCTGCTCGGAGATGTCCGCCGCGGGCATAAGCATTTCGGCAACCGAAACATTATAGTCCTCTACATAAACGACCTTCATTTTACCGCCGATAGCTTCGTCGTTATTGATAACCTCGGCAATAGTGCAGATAAATTCGATGATTTTCTTTGCAACATGGTAGCCGGGAGCCGCCTTTGCGCCGAAGATATAGGTATGCGGCACAAAATCCATATCGGGATTTTTCTTAAGCTGCAGATATTTCGACCAGATATTGAGCGCATTAAGCAGCTGTCTCTTATATTCGTGCAGGCGTTTTACCTGAACATCGAAAATAGAGTCGGGATTAATTTCAACACCCTGCTTTTTCTTGATGTAAGCGGCAAAGCGCACTTTGTTTTCCTTCTTTATTTTCATTAAATCATCAAGAGTCTTGTCATCGTCCGCATACTTTTTAAGCTTTGCAAGCTCGGAAGCGTCCTTAATAAAGCCCTTACCGATTTTCTTTTCAAGATATTTTGTAAGCGCGGGATTTGCCTGGCAAAGCCATCTTCTGTGAGCGATACCGTTGGTAACGTTCTTAAACTTGTAGGGCATAAGTTTATAGTAGTCGTTAAATACGCTTTCTTTAAGAATTTCGCTGTGCAAAGCCGATACACCGTTTACGGAATGGCAGGTTGAAACGCAAAGATTAGCCATTTTAACAGTGCCGGCGCTGATAATTGCGAGTTTTTCAACAGTTTCCGCATTATGAGTGTTTTCCCAAACCCAAGAACGAAGTCTGTTATCCATTTCTTTAGTGATTTCATAAATTCTCGGGAAAAGAGTTTTATATAATTCTTCCGGCCAGCACTCGAGAGCCTCAGCCATAACGGTATGGTTGGTGTAAGCGAAGGTATTTTTAACAATTTCCATTGCCTGTTCCCAGCCGTAACCGCATTCATCAAGCATAATTCTCATCATTTCGGGAATTGCCATAGTAGGATGAGTATCGTTTATGTGAAGTGCTACCTTTTCGGGAAGATTATCAAGAGTGCCACATTCGGAAAGGTGGCGATGAATAATATCCTGAATAGAAGCGGAAACGAGGAAATACTGCTGCTTAAGTCTTAAAGACTTACCTTCCATGTGATTATCCGCAGGATAAAGAACTTTTGAAATTACCTGCGCCATAGCATTTTCTTCAACTGCGCCCATATAGTTGCCCTGATTAAAGGCGTTCATATCAAAGCCCGGAGCTTCGGCAGCCCAAAGCCTTAAAATCGCTGTGTCCTTACCGTCTGCAGACGGTACCATCATATCATACGGAATAGCATAAACAGTTGAATAATTTTTCTCAACGGACTGGTGGAAGTCACCGTGCCATACGCTGCCTACAAGGCCGCCGATGTGAATTTCCTTTGCTTCCTCCTGCCTTGCAACAAGCCAAACCTCGCCGCCGGGAAGCCAAAAGTCGGGAAGCTCCGTCTGCCAGCCTTCAATAAGCTTCTGGCGGAAAATACCGTATTCATAGCGGATGGAGTAACCCATAGCGTCAAAGCCCTGATTGGCAAGACCGTCAAGATAACATGCGGCAAGTCTGCCAAGACCGCCGTTGCCGAGACCTGCGTCCGGCTCTTGTTCGCATATGGTTTCAAGCGTTACGCCGTAATCCTTGAGCGCACCCTCAAATTCGGAAGTGAGCCCGAGATTGAAAAGCGCATTTTTAAGACTCCTGCCCATAAGGAATTCCATGCAAAGATAATATATCTTTTTGGAATTTTTGTCCTGGGAGGATTTTTTTACAAAAGCGGCGCGCTCATCAATAAGCAAATCTCTTGCAACTAAAGAGCAAGCCTTGTAAATCTGAACATCGGTAGCGTTTTTGGGGTTAACGCTGAAAATATGGCTGAGCTTTCCTTCAATAGCCATGGAAATATCTCTTTTTGTAAGCTTTTTCAGGCGTGAAATTTCTTCCTTAAGCTCATAAGGAGTAGGAAGGTCTTTTTTTGCAATTTTTTTATTCAAAACAAATTCTCCTTTGGTTTTTTACAGAAATTTATGATTATTTATCATAGTTAATTATATTATATATAAAAATAACACAATTTCAAGTGACAAATTAAACAATATATGTTATAATATTGCTTATCTTAAAGTATAGATTTTATAATTATTCGAGTATACGGGAGTAAATTTTAATGGAAAACGGCGAAAAGAAAAAGATAATATTAAGTTGTATTCAGCCCACGGGCACTCCGACCTTAGGGAATTATCTCGGCGCGCTCAGGAATTGGAAGGCGCTTGAAGAGGATTTTTATTCTTATTTTGCGGTTGCAGATTTACATGCAATTACCGTAAGGCAGGAGCCGAAGAATTTAAGAGAGCAAATTTTGAGAACCTATGCACTGCTAATGGCGATAGGTCTTGACCCTGAAAAAAGCACCCTCTTTATTCAAAGCCATGTGCCGGCACATTCTCAGCTTGCGTGGTTGCTTTCGTGCAATACGCAGTTCGGCGAGCTTTCGAGAATGACTCAGTTTAAGGATAAGAGCAAAACTCACCCGGATAATATCAACGCCGGACTTTTTACTTACCCTGTTTTGATGGCGGCGGACATTTTGCTTTATCAGGCGGACTGCGTTCCGGTGGGTGACGACCAACGCCAGCACCTTGAAATAGCGAGGGATATCGCGGTCAGATTTAACGGCGCTTACGGCAATGTTTTCAAAATCCCCGAGGCATATATCGGAAAAAACGGGGCAAGGGTAATGAGCCTTGCAAACCCCGAAAAGAAAATGAGCAAGTCGGATGCTAACAAAAACGCCTTCATAAGTATTCTTGACGAGCCGAATGTAATTATGAAAAAATTTAAGCGCGCGGTGACAGACAGCGAAGCGAAGGTGCGTTACGCCGAGGGCAAGGACGGAATAAACAACCTTATGGGCATTTATTCCTGCATTACGGGCAAGAGCTACGAGGAAATTGAGGACGAGTTTGACGGTAAGGGCTACGGCGACTTCAAAGTGGCGGTAGGAGAAAGTGTGATAGCGGAGCTTGAGCCGGTTCAAAAGCGTTTCAATGAGTTGATGAACGACAGAGCCTATCTCAAGGACTGCTATGAGCTCGGCGCACAAAAGGCAAATCATTTCAGCGCAAGAACTCTTAATAAGGCGATGAAGAAAATGGGCTTCCTTTTAAATTAATAACGATAAAAAACTTGTAAATAAGCCAAAAACATAAGAATCAATCAAAATAAAAAGCTCGGTAGGATTTTATCACACCGAGCCTTTTTCGAAAAAAGGAAAGCGGATAATGGACAAGGGGACAGGTAAAAAAATAATAATTCCCGACTATATTAAAACTGCCCTGCTCGCGTTGGAGAGCAGAGGCTTTAAGGCATACCTTGTGGGCGGCTGCGTGAGAGATTTTTTGCTCGGCAAGCAGCCGTCGGATTTTGATATCACTACCGACGCATTACCTCGGCAGACCAAAAGCTGCTTTGCAGAATATGAGGTGCTCACAAACGGTATAAAGCACGGCACGGTTGCGCCGATAATAGAGCACAAGGCGGTGGAAATCACCACCTTTCGTACTGACGGCGGGTACAGCGACAACAGACATCCCGACAAGGTAGAATTCACGGCAAGGCTAAAGGACGACTTGTCGCGCCGTGACTTCACGGTAAACGCTATTGCGTACAGCGAACAAGAGGGTATTATAGATTTATTCGGTGGCACAGAGGATATAAAAAAGAAAACAATCCGCTGCGTCGGAGAAGCGGACAGACGCTTCGGGGAGGACGCATTAAGAATTCTCAGAGCTTTAAGATTTGCCGCGGCTTTGAGTTTTGAAATAGAAAAGGAGACGGGGAATAGCATAAAAAAGAATATAGCGCTTTTAAAAAATGTGTCAGCCGAGCGAACTTACGGCGAATTTATTAAGCTTTTGCAGGGCGACAACGCCTCCGAAATTTTACTTAGCTTTCCCTGCCTTTGTCAAACACTGTTCGGCATAAGCTTAAACGGCAGGCAGCGGGCGGCGCTTAAAAAAGCGAAAACGGCGGAAGAAAGGCTTGCAATAGTTTTTATTTATTCTTCGGCGGAGCTTTTAAAATGCCTGAAGCCCGACAATAAAACATATAACAGGCTAAGCGATAATATAAAAAATTATCGGCTCAGGCTAACTGAAAAAAGCTTGGGAGTAAAAGAGCAGGAATTGTTTATTTTTGAAAACGGTTTGGACTATGAGAGTGCCGAAACAATGCTGAGGCTAAAAGAGCTGATGGGAACAGCTCTCGATATAAACCGATTTAAAGCCTGCCTTGAATACTCGAAGGCGAATGCTCATCCGATAAAAATAAGCGAGCTTGATATAACGGGAAACGATTTGAAGCAAATTGGGATTAAGGGCAAAAAAATAAAGCTCACCCAAGAGCTTTTATTAAAATCCGTTATAGAAGGCAAGGTGAAAAACGAGAAAAAAGAACTGTTGAAGCTGCTTTAAAGTTAACTTTAACTTTAAAGCGAAAGGGCTTATAAATAAAACAAAACCGCACTTCTGTAAGTGCGGTTTTATCTCTTTTGCATTTATTTACAAACTATCGATTTTGCTTTGCTCCAATTCGAGAACAAATTTCCGCCGTTTGCCTCTTTAAACGAGCGGACTCTTACATAGTAGGTAACGCCCTTTGTAAAGTTGTTGCCGGTATAAGAGGTCGCCTTTTGGTCGGCTACGGTCTTGAGCGCAATAACGGAGGAAAAGTTTTTATATCTTGAGAACTGAACCTGATAACCTTTGCAGGCAACTGTTTTCCACTTAACTGTTATCTGATGACTGGCGTTTGTTTCGGGGGTAAGAATTGCGGGGAGCGCAGGCTTTGCGGGAGTCTTTACGGACTTATTGTCCTTGAAACTAAAGGTGTTTCCGACGCCCGAGGAGTCAAACGCTCTTACCAAAACCGTATAAACCTTGCCTGCGGGAACACTCTTGATTGTTGCCGAAAGCTGCTTGGTTCTCACAACCGCCGTGTATTTGCCTTTAGCTGCGTTGTAAACCGTATAAGAAACTGCGCCCGGAACCTTAGACCATGTGGCAGTAACATTTGTCGCAGTTGCGTTGTTGCCCGCAGCCGTAAGCTTGAAGGCTGGCTTTGCCACAAGCGTTTTAACGCTTTTAACCGACTTTGTGCTGAAGGCGCTTGCGGTACCGTTGCCGAGCGAACGCACAAGGTAGCGGTAAGTGGTATTGGGCTTTAACGATTTAACATTCCAATATAAGCCCTTGGTGGTGCCCAATACCTTATAAGCCTTAGTTTTGGCGTTGTATGAATAAACGCGGTAGAAGCTTGCCTCGTCCGCTTTGTCCCATGTGATTTTAATTGCGCTCGTATAGCGCACAAACTTGAACCTCGGCGCTTCAGGTCTGATTACAACGGGCTTTGCGGGAGTTGAGGTACACACGACCGCGAGGAAACCGACTGCGCCCTTTGAGGATTTAGCCTTAAAGATAGTGGTGCCTTTTTTTATGCCCGTAACCTTGCCCGAGGAGGAAATATGGGAAGTGTTTTTGTTTATTTCAAGCGTTTTTTCATAGGAACAGGTTGAGGTTCTGAGCTTCGGCTCGAGCTTATAAGTTGCGGCGCCGGCGATAGCCAAGGTCTGGCAGAAGTTTACATAATCGCCGAAAACATAACCTGCTTTGCCCTTATATGAGCCGCTTAAAACGCTGACCTTAAGCCAATTTCCGCTTTTAGCTGTAATTTTTAAGAGAGTGGCGCGCGAAAGAGTTGCAAGCTTGGTTGAGCCCGTTGAAGCCGATTGCCTGAGCGAAAGTCCGCTTGAAACCTGCGCGTTTACATAGGCGTAAGCCGAGGAGAAGGCTACCTTTTTGAAAATCAAATCCTGCGCCTCGTAATCAACCGCCGACAAATTTTTGTAAACGGGGATTAAGAAAGTATGCGCCTTGTTAAGCGCGCCTATAGTGTTGTAAGAATTGAAGGTGAAGCTTGCCTCGTCCGTAATAGCGTCAACAGTCTGCATATATTGATGATCGTAAATTTTCCAGTCTGCTTTGGGGTTAACCTGGAATTTCTGCAGATAATTTGTGTTCTGCCCTGCCGAAACATAGTTTTGCGCAATAAATTTTATTCCGCCCTCAAGTGCGGCTTTAGGATTTGTCCAGCCCTTTTCGTAAGCGTGTTTAGCCGAAGCCGAAACACCGCCGCCGATATTAAAGAAGTTATAAACGGTATAAGTCTTTTTGCCGACCTTATATTTATATCCCGTTGCAAGCGAAGCGGGCTTTGACGCACCGACTTCCTTGGTAATACGGGAAATAATAAACAGCGGGTCAACGCCGTTAGTCTTGCAAGCGGCGTTGATTATGCTCGAATAGTAATATGATTTGCTGTTTTTGCCGCCGGTTTTATAAATCTTTTTATACATAAATGAAGATTTATTTTGCAAAACCGTTTCAAGATTTGCGGAAGTATAATAAGACTTGTAGCCTAATTTTTCAAATTGGAAAATCTGACTTTCGGTCAAGAAATTAGTCGGGTCCATGCACTCGGCTATGTAGTCCCAGGAAGCGCAGCGGCTGTCGCCCGAAGAGTGATAGCCCTTATATTTGCACGACGCAGGACAGGCTCTCGGGTCGGAGGCGTCGGTAGTCTGCACTGTGCAAAGTCGCTGAGGACAGTTGTGCTCCTTGCCCACGGCGGTTTTGAAGTTTACGCCGACTGTAAGCTTTTGGAAAGTCCAGTTTGAATGCGCGTTGTGGAGCGCCTTTAAGGCGTTGCGATATTCTGCGGGGAAGGCGGAAAGGGTTTTTGAAAAATCGTCAGCCGCAGCGCTCGGCAGAGCAAAAACCGAGAATAAAACCGAAACCGACAAAAGCACGGCAATAAGCTTTTTCATCTTGTGTCCTCCTTCGCAAAATACTCCATTATAATGTAATTAACATAATAAATTATATAACTTATACAATAAAATTGCAAGTTTTCAACAAATTTTTAACCGATTTGTCAACAAATTGCAACAAAAAACGCTCCTTATTGAGGGTGACCCTTCAGAGCGTTTTTAGTGGATAATATAATCTTTATAAGTGTTTAGTACAGAGTCGAGAGCGCTTAAATCGAGGAGCGTACCGTCGGCGGTAAAAGCCTGTGAATGAACGGTGGAGTACTTTCGCAAAGCCGAGATACAGCCGCCGTCGCTAAACGGTATGAGCATTTTAACACGGTGAACATTATCGGGCAAAAGTGAAGATATTTCGTCCAAGAGTTTATCGAATCCCGTCCCCTCTTTTGCGCTGATGAAAACCGTGTTTTTGAAGGTCGGTACGCTGTAAAGCTCGGGAATTAAATCGCATTTGTTCATAACCGTTATAACGGGAGTTTCACTGCAGCCAAGCTCCTCTAAAAGAGAAACGGTCACCTTAACATTATCTGAGCAGTCGGGCGAGGAAGCGTCGCAAACATTTAGAATAATATCGGCGTTTGCCGCTTCTTCAAGCGTTGACTTAAACGCTTCAACAAGCTGATGCGGAAGGCGCGAAATAAAGCCTACGGTATCGACTAAAAGCACCTTGCGGCTGTCGGGCAAAGTGAGCGTTCTTGCCGTTGGGTCAAGGGTTGCGAAAAGCTTGTCCTGAGCGAGGACGCCCGCGTCCGTGAGTGCGTTCATAAGCGTTGATTTGCCGGCGTTTGTATAGCCCACAATAGCTATGGTGGTGACGCCGTTTTTCTCCCGCCTTGAACGGGTGAGCGAGCGGCGTTTTTCCACTTCCTTCAACTCTCTTTCAAGCGAATTTATGCGCCGCCTGATATGCCGCTTATCGCTTTCCAATTTGCTCTCGCCGGGACCTCTTGTGCCTATGCCGCCGCCGAGTCTTGAAAGGAGCTTGCCCTGTCCGCCGAGCCGTGAAATTCGGTAGTTCAGCTGTGCGAGCTCAACCTGCAGCTTACCCTCGCTTGAATGTGCACGGCGGGCGAAAATATCAAGTATCAACTCGGTGCGGTCAACGACCTTTAAATCGGTCAAATTTTCAATGTTTCGCTGCTGGCTTGGAGTTAAGTCGCCGTCAAAAATAAGTAAATTAGCCTCAAGCGCTTCGGCTTGCTCTTTAATTTCGGTGATTTTGCCTTCGCCGAGATATGTTGCGGGGTTAGGTCTTTCCCGCTTTTGGACAACGCTTGCAAGCACCGAGGCTCCTGCGCTTTTTGCCAGCTCTTCAAGCTCGGCAATAGAGGAGTCGGCGTCATATTCCCCGCAGTCGGCGCCTGCGAGTATCGCCTTTTCTATTTGTTCATCGGTATTATGCATAGCTTATCTCCTTAAAATATGATAACATTTTACTCCGAAAATGAATTAAAATCAATAATCAGGTAGAAAAAAGCATATTAATATGTTAAAATATAATGTAAATTATTTAACGGCAGGTAAAAATGTATAAGCTTTCGGATTATAATGAAATAAAATATATTTTGAAAAAGCACGGCTTTGAAACCTCGAAGGCGCTCGGACAGAATTTTATTATTGACTCGGAAATTTGTCCGCGTATGGTCGAGGAGGCAGGCGTGTGCGAAAGCGACTGCGTGCTGGAAATCGGCGCAGGGATAGGCGTTTTGACCGCCGAGCTTTGCAAGAGAGCGAAAAAGGCGGCGGCTATAGAAATAGATAAGCGCCTGCCCGATATTTTAGCCGACACGCTGGCGGAGTTTAATAATTTTACACTCATTGAGGGCGACGCGATGAAGCTTGATTTAAAGCAGCTAATCGAAAACACCTTCGGCAAGGGCGAAAAAATCAAAATCTGCGCAAACCTGCCTTATTACATAACATCGCCCCTTATAATGAAATTGCTCGAAGAACGCTTGCCTGTTGAGAGCATAACGGTAATGGTGCAAAAGGAGGCGGGCGAAAGGCTGTGCGCCGAGGTGGGCTCGAAAAACGCGGGAGCCGTAACGGCGGCAGTGAATTATTACGCTGAGGCACGGGAGCTTTTTTCCGTGGGCAGGGAGTGCTTTTACCCCTCGCCCAAGGTTGAGAGCGAAGTTATTAAACTTACTTTAAGAGATAAACCGCCTGTGGACGTTCCCGACGAAAAGCAATTTTTCAGGGTGGTGCGCGCGGCGTTTTCACAGCGCAGAAAAAGTGCGTCAAATTCGCTCTCGGCGGCACTTGGAATACCGAAGGCGGATATAATAAAAATGCTTGAAGGCTTAGGCTTCGAGCCGTCAATCAGGGCGGAAAAGTTTAGTATGGAGGACTTTGCCGCAATAACTCGAGAGGTAATCAAATGGAACAATTTTTAAAGAGAACCTGGGCTGAAATTGACCTTGATAAAATAGAAAAGAATTACGATATTTGCCGTTCTATGCTCAGAGAAGGCGTTAAAATGATGGGCGTCATCAAAGCCGACGCCTACGGTCACGGCGCAGTGGCTTACGCGAAGATTTTTTCTCGCAAGGGCTGCGAATGGTTCGCCGTTTCAAATATTGATGAAGCGTTGCAAATCAGACAGGCGGGTATTGATACGCCTATACTTATTTTAGGCTTCACTCCTGCCGAAAGGGCTGAGGCTTTGGCGTATAATAACATCTCTCAGGCGGTTTTCGATTATGATTATGCCTGCGCTTTGAGCGATGAAGCGGTAAAACAGGGCGTTGAAGTAAATATCCACCTAAAAGTTGATACTGGTATGACGAGAATAGGTTTTCTCTATCAGGATAGCGAAAACGACGCCGAAAGTATTGATTTGATGGAAAAGGCCTGCAATTTGCCCGCACTTTATCCGCAGGGGATTTTTCAGCATTTCGCCGTTGCCGACTGCGGCGAAGAGGGCGAAGTTTACACCCGTTTGCAGTATGATTTGTTTTTGGACGCCATAAAGAGACTTCACAAAAGAGGGATAGATTTTGAACTTTGCCATTGTTGCAATTCCGCGGGCGCGAGTGAATACAGGGAACTGCAGCTCGACGCGTGCAGGCTCGGAATCGTGCTATACGGTCTCACTTCGTCCGACAAAGTAAGAGAACAGTGGGGAATTGAGCCTGTAATGAGCGTTAAGAGCGTTGTTGCTATGGTTAAAAATATAGAAAAAGGCACAACCGTATCTTACGGCAGAACATTTACCGCCGAAAAGGATATGAAAATCGCAACCGTGCCTATCGGCTATGCGGACGGTTATACCCGCAGGCTTTCGGGCAAGGCGAGAATGATAGTCGGCGGCGAGTATGTGAATGTTATCGGCAGAATTTGCATGGATATGTGCATGATTGATGTCACGGGGCTCGATGTTAAAACGGGCGACGAGGTGACGGTGCTCGGCAGAGTCGGCGATAAGTGCGTGAGCGCAGATGAACTCGCCGAGAAAAGCGGCACTATAAATTATGAGATTACCTGCGACATTTCCAAGCGTGTTCCACGCGTTTATATGAAAGGCAACAAGGCTGTTAAGGTGCAGAAGTTTTAGTTGACAAAAGAGTCTAATTATTATATAATTTCACCATTCGCAAAGCGAATACTTCATTTGCCGAAGGCTAACTTCATTTTTGCGAAGCAGAAACTTCATTAGCGAAGCGACTTCATTGTTCGCGGAGCCCCAACCATCTGCGCTTTTAAATTTAGTGTAGATGTTTGAGTAAGAGGGAAACTTAATTTTGATATATAGTATTTATTTCGGGGTGTAGCGCTCGTCCAAACAAACTACGCAACAGAAAGAATTTGCAGGGCAAATCCTTTAAGTGTTGCTCCGATTGTTTGTCCTCTCCCCAAAAAGTTTTTTCTGCGAAAAATACTTTTCGGGGG
>CADBNM010000103.1 GCA_902796055.1 Oscillospiraceae bacterium | reverse complement strand
CACTTTTGTTAACTGAAACTTGCTGTATCGCATACAGCTCTGCGTTTCAGTTAACAAATTCTATTCTTCTTTTTCGACATCTGACAGTAAAAAAATAGAACCGTGCAGACTATTCGTTTTGTTAATCTATGGGAAAATAAAAAATTTTAAAAGGAGAACCGCTGAAAAAGTAAATTTCAGCGGTTTTGCACTTTTGTTCTTCTTTTTCGACATCTACTAAAAAGAAGGTTCTGACTTGCTCGCTGCAAGTCAGAACCTTGTTGGTATTAGCAATAACTAAAAGTGACCAATAAAAGTCAATATTTGTGGCTACAATGCAGCACAAATATTGACTATGCTTGATTAAAGCTTTTAATTCGCGGGAGCATCGTAAACGCTGATTACGACATCCTCGCCGTATTCATAAGTAAGTCCGGGGTCTTTTGACATTTGGCTTACCAAACCGGTCGGTTTAGTGCCGTCATTTTCAACAGTGGCAATCGTCACCATAAAGCCTAAGTTTTCAAGTGCTTTTACGGCGTCCTCCTTGTTCATCCCTACAACATCGGGAAGAGTTACATTTGGTCTGCCGACGCAAACATCAAGCACGATTTGAGTGCCTTTATTTACGCTCTCACCCGCCGGAACGGATTGCTTATAAATATGATTTATATCTGCGTGAATATCCGTGCCCTCTTCAAAAACAATATAGAAATTCTGATTATAAATTACATTTGATTTGATTTGCTCTTGAGTCAGATTTGAATTCACAAAGTCAGGCACACGCACCATTTCTTCGCTCGTTGTATACTCGGCGGGCGAAGTGCTTTGCTCAATTCCCAAAAGGGAGTAAGTTTTATCCTTAAATACGGTTAACGCCAATGCCGAAGTAGCGGCAAGAAGTATTAAAACGATAACTAAAGCAATTACTCCGCCGTGAGATTTTTTTTCTTCAGGTTCATCCTCGGTATACGCGTGTTTATGCGGTTCTTCCTCAACCGCCTCATTTATTCTTGCTTTAACGCCGTAAAGCCCGTCGTGAAGAGTTGTAAGATTCTTTGTTCTGATTTTAGGGTTAACTCTCAGTCCGTTCCAAATAGCGTCAATAACATATACGGGAGTTGTTCTTCTGACCGCATCGGGAATATTTATGGTTTCATCGTTAAGCCTTTGGGGCGCTTCAGCAAGCACATTACCCGTGAGCGTTCTGTAGAGCACAGCGGAAAACGAATAAACATCGCTCCAAGGTCCTATGGTATCGCTTTGCGAATACTGCTCGAGCGCAGCAAATCCGGGAGAAATCGCAGTAGGCAACACCTCGCCTACGGTTCTGACTTCGGTTATGCTGAATTGGAAAATTCTGAGCCTGCCGTCCTTGCCTATTCTAAGCGAATTGGGAGAAATACAACCATGCACTATTCCCGCTTTATGAAGCTCGGAGAGAGTTGAAAGTATAGGCATAAACAGCTTCTTAACTTCCTCCCAAGGCAATCTGCCCTCGGGCTGTGCAGCCAGATAATCTCTCAATGTTATTGTTTCTATATATTCGCTTATAACATAAACCGTTCCGAAATCTTCAACAATATCGTATATCGTCATTATTCCGGTTAGCTCTCTCATTCTCGCTATACCGCGCCACATATTGAGAAATTCGGCATAACAATCATCAAAATTTGCTTCGCAGCCCTTGAGCGGAGCCACAGTATAGTCCGGAGCCCTTGAAATCAGTATTTCCGGCAGAAACTCTCTGATAATTATTTCCGAGTTTTGTTTTAAATCGTAGCCAAGATATGTAGCACCGTCACCGTTAGCGCCCAAAAATCTGCCAACGGCGTATTTTCCGCCGACAACCGTGCGAAGCGGCAGGTAAATTCCGCCCTGCCTTTTTCTCTCATCAAAGCCGCAGCGGTTACAGATGTATGAACCGTCCTTAGGATGCATACAGTTCATACAAAGTGAATCTAAAAACTCTTTATCTATATACAATGATTTTTACCTCATAATTTAAATTCAAATGTTATATATTTTATTATACAAAATTGTTTTCACTTCTTCAAGTATATTTTAACAAATAATATTAAATGCCTGATTGACATAGTTGATTTTTTATATTATAATGTAATTACATAAATATTCGGAGGTATTATTATGTCTATTCTTAAACTCATTCTTAAAATAGTTTGTGCAGTTGTAGTAGTAGCAGGTATCGCTGCAGCAGCATATTTCATCATCAACAAGTTTGTCAATGCAGACGAAGACGATTGGGATGAATTTGATTGCTTCGAGTGCGAATGTGAAGACTGCGAAGGCTGCGAGCTTGCAGAGGCTGACGAAGAAGTTGCTGAAGAAGAAAAAGAAGAAGCAAAAGAAGAAAAAGAATAATCAATAGGTAAAAAAAAAGATAAACGAGTGCAATTGCACTCGTTTTTTCTTTTGCTTTTTATGATGTGAAGTATTAACCGTTTTTTGTTTATACGCAAGCAATGTGCATACTTTATTTACAAATAATTTAATTCATCTTTTTTAAAGTAAGCTTATCCTTAGGCTTCGCTACTATAGAGGCAACTACCCCGCAAAGAATTGCCGCCGTCGTGCCTGCCGCCGCGGCGGTTAACGGTCCTGTGAGAACGCCCAAAAGTCCTTTTTCATCAACCGCTTCTCTTACGCCCATTACCATATTTGCGCCGAATCCCAAAAGCGGAACGCTAACTCCCGCCTTTGCAAAGTTATAAAGCGGCTCAAACGCCCCAAGTGCGCCTATAATTACGCCCGTTATTACCATTCCGACTAAAATCCTTGCAGGAGTCAGATTGGTTCTGTCAATTATTATCTGCGAAAAGGCACAAATCAAGCCGCCCACTAAAAATGCTTTTAAAAAAATCATCATCGCACTTCCCTTCTTTGAATATTATGTGCAAAAAAATCAAAAATAGTAAAGAAGGTGATTTTTATGTCAGTAACAAGAGAAGAATTAAACGGTATGATAAAAAAATATATGCCGCCGACTAAAAAAGGCGCAGGATTCTTTAAGGCGTTCTTGGTAGGCGGAATAATCTGCACAATCGGTCAGGGCTTTATGGAACTGTATTCGCTCGGCATTAAAGACGATGAAACCGTGAAAATTTTGACCTCCGTAACGCTTGTACTGCTCAGCGCGATATTAACTTCGGTAGGCGTTTACGACAATATAGCAAAATTCGGCGGCGCAGGAGCGTTAGTGCCTATAACCGGCTTTGCAAACGCAGTCGTTGCTCCCGCTCTCGACAACAAGCCCGAGGGCAAAATTCTCGGCACGGGCGTTCAAATGTTTTCAATTGCGGGACCTGTTATAGTTTACGGCGTTATCGCCGCAAATATATATGGTATTATTTATTATATTTTTAAGGCGGTTGTGTGATGGCAAAAAGAATTGGCAAAAGCATAGTTTATGAAAACTCGCCCGAAATCGCATTTTGGGCGGCAGGAGTAGGTAAAAAAGAAAGCGAAGGCCCCTTCGGTCACGAATTTGACAGAGTTTACGAGGATACGACTTTAGGTGAAGCAAGCTGGGAAAAAAGCGAGAGTAAATTGCTCTTAAACACAACCGAAGACGCACTGAAGAAAGGCAAAATGGTATGGGACGACATCGACTGCATTTTCTGCGGAGATTTGCTCAGCCAGTCAATAGCGTCGTCGTTTGCGTTCAGGAATACGGGAGTAAGCATATGCGGACTTTACGGAGCGTGCTCCACTATGGCTCTGTCGCTCATCAACGCCGCAAATACGCTTGAAAGCGGCGCGGCAAGCACAGTTGTTTCAGCTACAGCATCGCACTTTTGCTCGAGTGAAAGGCAGTTCCGTTTCCCGCTTGAATACGGCGAAATCAGAACTCCGAGCGCCCAGTGGACTGTCACAGGTTCGGGCGCGGCGATACTCAACCGAGGTAACGGCAAGATCAGAATAAGAGCCTCGAGAATCGGCGAAATAATCGATATGGGTGTCTCCGATGCGAATAATATGGGCGCCGCCATGGCACCGGTAAGTGTTAGAATAAGGTACATAAAGGAGAGAAAATAATTTTCAGAAAATGGCTTAAATAAAGGAAATTTTAACACTCGGCGCCGAAAATTACACAAAATATTGACCAAAAAAAGTGCAAAAAAAGTTTACGTCATTTTTGCCTGTTTTTGAGTGTTTTCTCCCCTTTTGGTGACACAATCATTATTCT
>CADBNM010000102.1 GCA_902796055.1 Oscillospiraceae bacterium | reverse complement strand
TTTTAAACCTGTAACCTTGCCTGTAGGTGAAGTGTAGTTATCTTTAATTACTTCACCTGATTCGTCTGTCTGCCATTCACCACAAGCACATTTATACTGAGTATATCCGAATGCATTTGCTTTTGGATCGGTTACAACTTCTTGGTAGTCATGAATATGTGCCGGTACCGGCGGGATATAATCGGGATTAGCCGTTCCGCAACCGTTACGGCAAACTTCGGAATTGTCGCTGAAATCGTGACCGAGTGCGGGAACATAAGTATCAACTTTAACATCGCCACATTTGCAAGTGTGCGTTGTGTAGCCCTGTTCAGTGCAAGTGGGCTGTGTTACAACATCGGTGTAAGCATGAACATGAGGCGGTACATAGTCGGGATTAGCTGTTCCGCAACCGCGACGGCAAACTTCGGCATTATTGCTGAAATCGTGACCGAGTGCGGGAATAACTACAGATGCTTTATCGGAAATAAGGTTTGCGCCCTTATCGTCAGAATAGTAATTATGGCAACGAGAGCATTCATAGTATGCTTCATTTCCTGTCTGTGTACAAGTTTCTGCTTTTGCGCTTTGGAAAGTCATCTCGTGACCGAGTGCGGAAATTGTTTCCGTACGCGACTGACCACATTCGCAGGTAAATGTTTTTATACCCGGCTCCGTGCAAGTCGCTTCGGTGGTGACTACACCGGCACCCCAACTATGTTCATGCGGCAATTCCGGCTCAACATTATAGTGAACTGTCGCAGTACGAAGACATTCATTGTCATCATACCAATCATCCCAATCATCGTTATGATAAATCGAAATTTGATTCCATTCGTCCTCAGAGCCGGCATAATAAATGTCTTTTAGGTTTTCGACACTTCCAAAAGCAGCATCAATAGTTTTCAAACTTCGTGGTATATAAATACTTTCCAAGCTTGTACATAGTTGAAAAGCGTTATATTTAATTCTTTCAATCCCCTCCGGAATAACTATGCTTTTTAACTTTTCGGCTCCCTCGAATGTATCGCATTCTATTGATTTAATTTTGTTTGAAAGCTGTACGTTCTCAACTTTACTTGCATAGAATGCATACTCATTGATTTTTTCAACTGTGTTTGGAATAATCACTTGCTTTGTGTTTGCGCTTGTTGCAAATGCTCCGACCTCAATTGTTTTTACAGTATTAGGCACAGTAAATGTTTCATCTTTTTTTCCTGCAGGATAACGCACTAATTCGGTTTTATCACTGTTATATACAACACCATCTTGCGAAGTAAAATGCTCATTCGCCGAATTGACCTTAATTTCTTCTAAAGAAGTACAGTCACTGAAAGCAGACCGTTCTATTTTGTCCAGTTTTTCGGGAAGTTCCACATCTTTTAAACTCGCATAGTTTGCAAAACCACCGTAAACTATTCTTGTAACTGTTTTTGGAAGATTAACCTTTTGAACGGTATCATTATCTTTTAACGCGATCGATGTAACGCTGATCTTTTCGTTATTTACTGTTAAACTTTCAGGTATACTTAACTCATTTTCCGAAAAGCCCTCAGGCAGAGCAAGAGCTGTAAAACCTTTGTCTTCATTGAGTGTGGATTCTGATTCTCCTTGCGGATCAATATAGTTGAATGAATATTTTATACCGCTTTGCGGATCAATATATTCAAAAGCTTCAACTTCAATAGCAATATACGCCTCATTTAAAGACAATTCTTTTATATTTGTTCCATAATTGCCCCAATGATGAAACGGGTTATCTGTATATAAAAAAGAACCAAAAATGTAATCATATGACTCATTACTTTGCAACTGAAGCTTAGCAACCAAATAATATCTGCCTTTTAAGTACTGATCTGCCGTTTTAGTAAGATTATCCCAATCAGGTTCATAAGAGTAGTAAGAAGGTGAATACTTGTCACTTTCTGAAGCGTCAGCTAAAAAGCAGTCTGTAATTTTGACTACATTTGGAGTGCACGAAGGGTCTTTGTTAGATTTTACTTCTTTAATCGATAAATCAATCGGAGATACCGCATCACCGAAATGAACGGGTTCCAAATCATTAAAAATGATACTTTCTACAATTTTATAGTGCTTATCGCCTATATATTTGATATCAGTAACAGTAAAAGATGTATAATCATCGTAACTATCATCAGTTTCATCATAAGTATCCCAATTAGTATTGAAAGAACTTTTAATGCGGTATGTCATCCCTGCTTCTAAATTTTCAAAAAGATATCCATCATCTAAATAAGCGCCTTCATAATAGTCGCCCATTTCGACATTATCCAACAGGCGGTAGATACTACCACACTTATCTGTACTTATGAGATATGCTCCGCTTTTTTCCGGCGCAAATACATAGATATCGTCGGAATCCTTTTGAACACGAGTTCCAATACCAATTTGTACATAACTCCATGCACTTGCAGTCAATTGCAGTCCTGCAAACATGCTTACCACCATTACGGCAGCTAAAATTAGACTTAATACTCTTTTCATTTGCTTTTCCTCCAAAACAAAATATATATTAATTATATCATATTAAAAGCTTTATAACAATTAGGCAGATAAACAAATTTGGGTGAAGGTAGTTAGGTAAAGCGTCGAGAAGGACAGCAGAGTCGCGCTCGATATAATTTGCTTTGCAAATTTCGATATGTCGCAAACGACATGATATGCGCTAAAGCGCAAGAAAGGAGCGCGTGGAAGCGCTCCGCTACAATAGACACGGGCGAAGCCAGTCATTAATTAGCCCGCAGGGCGACTTCATTTTTTAATTAGCGAAGCGACTTAATTAAAAAAGGCGGGCATGGAAGCCCGCCGCTACAGTCAGTAAAAATAATAATTATTCTGTTACTTCCTCGCAGAAGTCAAAGATTTCTGCAGGCAACTTTTCTTTGTCCTCGCTGATGGTGAAAACAAATTTTGCTCCGCTTTCTTTTGAAAGAAACTCGACTTCTTTTAAGAAAACAACGAGTTCATTATAATCTCTGCCGATAATTTTGAATGTAGCGTCAACAAAAATATCGGTCACATCGTAGTTTCCTGCGCAAACACCTGCAAGAAAACCGTAAAAATCACTATAGCCGTTTATTCTATATGAATCAGTGTTAACAAGGCGCGCTCTGGTAGTAATGTTGCTGCCGAGATTTGCTTTCTTTTCAACAACCACAACATTGCCGAGTGAAGTTTTAACTGCCTCGTCAACCATTGAGATAAGTTTTTTGGTTTTGCCGTGTCCTTTTGTTCCGATAATAAGAGAAATCATAATAACTCTCTCCTTCCTTTATTTTAAATCCTTTACGGATAATTTTAAAACTTTTAATTATTTTATTCTCGCTTCAAGCTCTTTTTGCATATCCTCAAAGCCGGGCTTACCCAAAAGAGCAAACATATTCTTCTTATAGCTTTCAACTCCGGGTTGATTGAAGGGATTTACGCCGAGCGTGTAGCCCGAAACCGCACAGGTTTTCTCAAAGAAATAAATGAGATAACCGAGTTCCTCTTCTTCAAGCGACGGTACTTCAAGCACAAGATTAGGCACGCCGCCGTCACAATGCGCAAGGATTGTACCCTCAAACGCCTTCTCATTTACAAAAGACATCGTTTTGCCCGAAAGGAAATTAAGACCGTCAATATTCCCTTCAACATCTTCAATAGTATATTCTTTAAACGGCTTTTTAATTGAAACAACTGTTTCAAACATCAAATTTTTGCCACTTTCCTGAATATACTGCCCGAGAGAATGAAGGTCGGTTGAGAAAATAACCGAGCACGGGAACAAGCCCTTACCGTCCTTACCCTCGCTCTCGCCGAAGAGCTGCTTATACCACTGAGCCATAAGGTCAAATCTCGGCTCATATGAAGCCAGAAGCTCAACCTTTTTGCCCTTGTTGTAAAGAATATTTCTGATTGCCGCATATTTATAGCAATCATTCTTTGAAAGGTCTTCCGCGCAAAGCTCTTCTCTCGCTTTAGCGGCACCGCGCATAAGAGCGTCAATATCAATGCCTGCAGCCGCAATAGGAAGAAGCCCTACAGCGGTTAAAACACTAAATCTGCCGCCTATATCATCGGGCACAACAAAGGTTTCAAAGCCCTCTTCATCGGCAAGAGCTTTAAGAGTGCCTTTCGCTTTATCGGTAGTAACAAAAATTCTGCTTTTCGCTTCTTGCTTACCGTATTTCTTCTCAATTAAATCACGGAATACTCTGAAAGCCAACGCAGGCTCTGTTGTGGTGCCTGACTTTGAAATAACATTTACGCAAACATCCTTGCCTTCGCAAATGAGAAGCAGGTCGTTAAGCTCGTCGGCACTAATGGATTTACCTGCAAAATAGATATCGGGAGTTGATTTCGGAAGAGAGTTGTAATTATGAGATTTTACCGCCTCAATAACCGCTCTCGCACCGAGATAAGAGCCGCCGATACCGATAACGATTAAAACATCGCACTTTTTAATCTTTTCAGCCGCTTTTTTTATTCTTGCAAATTCTTCCTTATCGTAATTAACGGGAAGGTCGAGCCAACCTATAAAATCATTACCTGCGCCGGAGCCCGAGTGAAGGGTTCTCGCCGCTTCAATAACAGCCGGCTCTATCTTTTTTATTTCCTCTTCGCTTACAAAGCCTTCGAGAAATTTAGTGTTTAATTTTGTTGCCATTTCATATACCTCGCTTTTTATATATTCTACAATAAAAGGGGCAACTTTTCAACCGATATTTGTATTTTTATGAATTTGTTACAAGAGATTTAAATAAATTTCTAAATACATTTTCAAAACTTTTTTCTTTTATCTCCTCTTTAGCCAAAATATTTACTTTTTTCAGCTCTTTACTGCCAAGAGAGAATCTGACGGTTCCGACCACTTGATTTTTTCGCACAGGTGCTTCAAGCTCCTTGTCAAGCCTTACAATTGTGTCCACTTCGCCGCCCTTTCCTCTCGGAACGGTGATGTAAAGGCTTTTTTGATTAACCAAAAGCTCCACAAATTTCTTTTCGCCGTGATTTACCCCGATATTTCCGGCTTGAGAAAGGTCGACCTCATATTTTGCAGTTTGAAAATGCCTGTAGCCGTAGTTTAACATCCTTGTCATACTTTTAAAGCGGTTCTTTGCCGACTTACTGCCTAAAATCACGCCGCAAAAACGAGTATTGCCCTTTTGAACAACACTGCTCAGGCAATATCCCGCTTTGGTAGTCATACCCGTTTTTAAGCCTATACAGCCCTTGTATGTGCGAAGGAGCTTATTTGTATTAACAAGCGTGGTTTTCCCGCCTCTTATTTTATCAATCCAAGTAGTAGTATACCTTACCATAAGCTTATGCTTCATAAGCTCGGCGCTCATTTTCACTATATCTAAAGCAGTTGTATAATGATTGCTTATTCCCACATCCAAGCCCGTGCAGTTTTGAAAGTGAGTATTTTTCATACCGAGCTGCTTAGCCTTGGCGTTCATCATTTTAACAAAGGCTCTCCTTGAGCCTGCAACATGCTCGGCAAGAGCCGTGCAAGCATCGTTTGCGCTCGCCATAACCGTAGCTTTTATAAGGTCGTTAACGGTCATTTTTTCGCCTGTTTTCAGGTAAATCTCGGTGCCGTCAAGCGCTGCGGCGTTTTTTGAAGCTACAACTACATCTTTTAAAGATATTTTACCGGACTCTATAGCCTCCGCCACTAATATTAATGACATTACTTTTGTTACCGAAGCGGGAGAACGCTTTTGCCGGGCGTTATAACTATAAAGAATTTTGCCCGATTTTGTATCAACGAGAACAGCCGCCTTAGCGTCTAACTTCAAAGGGTTTTTTGCAACCGATGCAAAGGCGGCGTTACACGCAGATAAAAACAATATTAAAGCTAATATAAATGCTGTGATTTTTTTCATTTTTCCTCCGATACGGTTGTGTTTGTATGCTAATATTGCAAATAGAAGAATTTTGTTTTATAATATTGAAAACTGACTATAAAGGTAAACTATATGAAAGCGGCTTTTTACACCTTGGGTTGCAAGGTCAACCAATACGAAACTCAGCTTATGCTTGAATCCTTAAAGGAGGCAGGCTTTGAAATTGTCGGCCACAGTGAAAAAGCCGATGTTTATGTGGTTAATTCCTGTACCGTCACAGCTATGAGTAATGCGAAAACGAGACAGGCTTTACACTCTTTTAAAAAGAATAATCCTGAAAGCATTGTTATACTTGCAGGCTGTATGAGCCAGGCATACAAGGACGATGCACAAAGGGTTGAGCAGGCAGATATAATTATAGGCAACACCGAGCATAAAATTCTACCTGAAATTATTGAAAAGTTTTTAAAAGAGAATAAAAGATATATTGACGTCTGCCCTCACGAAACGGGCGAAGCCTTTGAAAGCGGAATTATACACAGCTTTGACTCCAAAACAAGAGCAATCGTTAAAATCGAGGACGGCTGCAACAGGTTTTGCTCATATTGCGCCATTCCCTACGCAAGAGGCAGAGTGCGCTCGAAGCCTTTGGAAGTAATTGAAAAGGAAGTCGGCGCTCTCGCGGACGCGGGATACAAGGAAGTAGTGCTTGTCGGAATCAACCTTTCCGCCTACAGTGACGGCGATAACGATATTGCCGACGCTGTTCACACAGCTTGCAAAAACGGCAAAATAAAAAGAGTAAGGCTCGGGTCGCTTGAGCCTGACCATATTAATAATAACATAATTTTCAAATTAAATAAAGAGGAAAAATTTTGCCCGCAATTTCACATATCGCTTCAAAGCGGCTGTGACAGCACATTGAAACGAATGAACAGGCATTATACGACTGCCGAATATAAGGAGCTCTGCGATAAATTAAGGAACACTTTTAAAGACTGCTCGCTCACTACCGATATAATGGTGGGTTTTCCGGGCGAAAGCGAGGAGGAATTTGAAGAATCTTTTAGCTTTGCAAGAAAAATACATTTTGAAAAAATACACACCTTCCCCTATTCCGTAAGAGAAGGCACGGCGGCGGCAAGAATGAAAGAGCAACTGCCGAAAAAAACAAAAAGTGAAAGAGCAAAGAAAATGATTGCGCTTGCGGCGGAAATGAGAAGCGAATACTTTTCACGCCAAAAAGGCAAAAAATATGAAGTGCTTTTTGAAAGAAAAAAGGGCGAATATAATTTAGGACACACAAAAAACTACATTCCCGTTAAGCTCAAGTGCGATAAAGATTTGCAGGATGAAATTTTAAATGTAATACTCACCGATTCCGACGGTGAATACTGCGAAGGAAAGTTGATATAGTTTTGGCGGGTCAATGTGGGCATCGAAGACCTACAGTTTATAACTATTAAAAGACAGTTGATTATAACGGCTTGTCGAGGTCGCCAAGCCCTACAAATTAAGCGATGTTTCGTAATTGAAACATCGCTTGTATTTTTATTGGTTTATTCTTCTGTTTGTTCGGGTTGTTCTGCCTCTTTTTCAGCGTCGAGAGCACGACGGGCATTGAGCCTGTCAAGAATTTCGGCGCTCTTTTCGTTTGTAAGTTCATATTTAAGCATAGGAAGAATTGAAACCACGCACGATACAGCTGCGGGGATTGAAATAAGCAAGAACATTCCAAGCCTATATGCCGGAAAATCGAGCACCGCACCGCCGAATTTAACAACGCCGCTTGTGGCAAAAACATTAATGGCACCGCTGATTTTGTGCTGTTCGGCGAGGAATTGGTTAGTAAGCTCAACATTTCTGTCCGAGAAGCCTACAGCCGCAAAAATTGCGCTTTGAATAAGCGAGGATATGCCTGCGCCGAGCTTGGTAATAAAGGACTGTCCCGAGAAAAGCACGCCGTCGGGACGGTAGCCGGTTCTGTCCTCGTCATAGTCAATACAATCTGCAATCATTACAGACTGCAAAACATTTGTTGCACCGAGCGCACCGCCTGCAAGCAGGAACATAATTGTTAAGAACACAACCCAAACGGGCTTATAAAGTTCGGTGCCTGCGATAAGGTAGAAAATGAACAGCAATGCAAACGGGATAGAGCTTGCCGCGGTCAAAACATTATAAAGAGTTTTCTTTTCAAACTTTTCGCAAAGCTTCGGCACAAATGCCATGGCAACTATCATACCGCCGAAAACGCCGCCGCCAATTACTATAAGATAAATAAAGTAGTTCTGCGAGCCGTTATCGCCGTAGTAATAACTGAGAAGAGTCATCGCAACGATGGTTATAATCTGCATCGGCGCCTTGATAATGCCGGAAATAAGTATTCTTCTGAAAGGCATGCAGTCCCACATAATTTTGAGGCTGTCGCCAAAGCCTTTATGTTCATCCGAAGGTTGCTTAACTCTCTCTTTAGCGTATGCCGCACATTGGAATAAAGCCGTTGCAATAAAGCCGAGTCCGAGCGCTACAAGGATAAAGCCCCATTGCATACCCTTTGAAAAGTCGCCCCATTTATCGCCCAACTTGTTGCCGAGGTCCTGAGAGAAATTAAGCACGGTGAGAAGCACAACGCCACCGCCTAAGCCCGCAACTATACGCGCAAGCGAAAGAAGTTTGTTTCTGTCGTTCTCATCGTTGGTCATAAGAGCAGTGATACCCCAAATGGGAATATCGCCTACAGTATAACTCATGCCCCAAAGGATATATGAAAATGCAGCCCAGCCGATAATCAAAACCTTTGAAGCGGTGGAACCGTTAACATCATACCTGCCGTTAATAAATGTGAGCACAGTGGTTACAAAAATAATGCCGGGCATAAAAATAAGGTACGGACGACATTTACCCCACTTTGTTCTGGTGCGATCAACAAGAGTACCCATCATCGGGTCGTTGATTGCGTCCCATACCCTTGCGGCAGCCATCATAACGCCTATTGCAACCGTAGGAATAAAAATTACACTTTGAAAATAATAAGTCATAGCAACCGCTATGATATTGTAAATCATATTCTGTCCCGCAAGACCGATTAAATACATATTTCGCTCTTTAGGGGTGTAAGTTTGTTTCATTTTCTTCCCTCCGCAACATTTATAAAGACATTATAACATAATTGTATAAGATATTGCAATGATTAATGAGGAAATTTATATAACACTTTTCTATGAAATCTGCTTCTCAGTTGAAATCCAAACTGCGTTTGGATAGCGGGTCGATATGTTTGCAAGCAAAACTCGACAGCAACAAAGTTGCTATATGTCATTTCGTGACTCGATATGCGCTAAAAGCGCAAGAATTAGAGCAAAGCGGAACGAGTGCGAGTGCCTCGCCCTCAATTAGCCCATAGGGCGACTTCATTAGGGCTTTGCCCGACTTCATTTCTTAATTAGCGAAAGCGACTTAATTTAAAAAACGGAGGGCGTGGAAGCCCTCCGCTACTATTTGTATTTAAAAATTGATTTATTCTGTGGGTTCTTCGCTTGTTTCTCTTCTTCTTGCAACGAGTGCATCAAGGATTTGTTCGTGGTCCTTATCGCTCATAGCGTATTTGAGAGTCGGAATTGCCGAAAGTGCCATGCCAAGCGCAATCGGGATAGAAATAAGGAAGAACATACCGAGCGCATATTTACCGCCATCAAGTTCAAAGAAGTGTGCACCATTTCTAAGTTTATCGTTAATCGCTTCCAAGTTTGCACCGGAAAAGCCAATAATAGTATAAACCAACCCTTGAATGAGTGCAGCGATACCGCCGGAAAGTTTGGTTAAGAATGACTGACCCGAGAAGAACACACCGTCCGGTCTGAAGCCGTTGTGGTATTCTTCATAGTCAACGCAGTCCGCAATCATAATTGACTGCATTACATTGATACCGCCCATTGAAGCAGTGGCAAGACCGATACAAATAGCGGTGAGCACAACTGCTACCATAGAGTCGATAAGATTACCCTTGAAAATAAAGTAAATAACAAATATTGCGGCATATGGAATTGCACCTGCAAGCGAATAGAAGTTATAAATCTTCTTATTCTCAAATTTCTTAACGAGAGACGGTGTAACAATCATAGCCGTAAACTGCGGAACAAATACCATTATAGCAATTAAGCCGACTTTAATGATTAAACCGGCTCTGGATGTAATATTACCGGGGTCGTTATCCATATAGTAATACATCATAAGCGGTACAGCCATAATCATAAGCAGTTGAAGCGGGCTTCTGATTACGCCTGATATAAGAATCTGACGGAAGGGCTTACAACGGAACATAATTTTGAAGTTCTCGATAATGCCTCTTTTATCCTCGGGATTGCCGGGTACACGCTCTTTGGTACCGAGACCTGCAAGTTCAAAGCAAATAGTTGCAACAACAGTAACGGCAACAACAGTAAAAATCCAAGCGGCTTTTCTTGTATCTTCTGCCGCCATTTGTTTGGTATAACCATCAATGCCAATCATCGCATTATATTTGCCTGCAAACATTCCCTCAAAAGCACGCGGAATAAAACTGATAATGGTGCCAAAGCCACCTATTCCTGCAGCCACACGCGCAAGCCCGATAATCTTTGAACGGTCGTTTTCGTCCTCTGTCATAAGCGAAGTAATGCCCCAAAGCGGAATATCGCAAACGGTGAAAAGCATACCCCAAATTATGTAAGAAGCGGCTGCCCAAATAACAATAATCACTCGACCTGTGGAATCGGCATCGGTATATCTACCGTTAAGGAAGCAAAGAATAGTCATCAAACCGATAATGCCGGGGAAAATAATCAAATAAGGTCTGCACTTACCCCATTTGGTATGGGTACGGTCAACGATAGTGCCCATCATCGGGTCGTTAAGAGCGTCCCAAATTCTTGCAATAAAGATAATTACGGAAATTATTGCTGCGGGAATATAAAGCACTGAGCCTAAATAGTAACTGATAAGACCTGCGGCAATGACCTGATAGATAATGTTTTGTCCGAACATTCCGACAAGATACATTATCTGTTCTCTTTTGGAATAGGTTTGTTTCAATTTGAAATCCCCTTTCTAAATTTCTAATTAACTTAGTTAAATATATTATAACATACTTTTATCAACTTTAAGTGACGATTTTTTATTGTTTTTTTTGTGAAAAATGTTCAAAAACGCAAAAATATTTTTATTTTAAAGCATTGATTTGTTCTAAGATTTAAAGTAAAATAAGATTTAGGAGTGATTATTATGAAAAAAGGTACTAAAAAAGCAGTTATCAGTATTATTTCAGGAGTTGTTGCCGTTGCAGTATGCTTCGGTGCGGTTGAGATTGCATACTATCCGCATTATTTGAAAAATTCAAAGCCCGTGTCTGTTTCGGAAAGCGACAAAAACAGTGTTTCACTAATAAGCGCAAATGTGAGAACCTTTGCGCCGTTTGACCTTTTGAAAAAAAGCTGGTTTTACCGCGCAGATTTATTCTTAAATTCGCTCGCCGAGGAAAACCCCGATATTATCGGTTTTCAGGAAGTCACAAAAATGCACTACAAATATCTCAAAAAAAATCTGCCCGATTACGGAAGCGTTATAAAATACAGGGACAAGAGCTTACAGCCCGAAGCGTGCCCGGTTTTCTTTAAAAAGGATAAATTCGAGTGCACTGACAAAGGCTCGTTCTGGCTTAGCAACACCCCTGAAAAAATGAGCAAGGATTGGGGTGCGATGTGCTACAGAATTTGCTCATATGTCATTTTAAAAGACAAGGACAGCGGCAAAAAATTAGTTGTATTCAACACTCATTTAGACCATGTGAGCGATGAGGCGAGAATTAAAGGAATAGGCGTAGTTCTCGATAAAATAAAGCAGTTCGGCTCTCTGCCGAGCATTATAATGGGCGACTTCAACGCCAAAGAGGACAGCAAAACCTATGAAAACGCCATGAAGAATTTTGACGACGCTAAATACAAAGCCGATAAAACCGATAAGGGCGCCACTTACCAAAACTTCGGAAGGGAATTAGACGCCAAAAATATCGATTACTTTATGATTTCAAAAGAAGGAATTAAGGTTAACGAATACAGGATAATCGACAAGACATACAACGGAGTTTATACAAGCGACCACTTCCCTATTTATTTAAATATAAGTTTGTAAGAGAAAGCACCGAGTTACATCGGTGCTTTCAGACTGTCGAAAAAGTGGCTAAAATCGTGCAGACTGTTATTATTTATGTGATTTAGTAGAGTTATTTAAATCTTTGCGTTAA
>CADBNM010000101.1 GCA_902796055.1 Oscillospiraceae bacterium | reverse complement strand
GGCGTTAAGGTGCATTTTGCGCTCAACACTCTTATTAAAGACAGTGAAACCGAGCGTTTTATAAAAGAACTTAAGCGTATTCTCGCAATCGGCGGGGATGCGCTTATTTTGCAAGACTTAGGCGCGGTGGAAACAGTTAAGAGTGTGTGCCCCGACATACCGCTTCACGCCAGCACTCAGCTTAGCGTTCACACGCTCGAGGGCGTAAATGCGCTGAAAAAACTCGGCTTTTCAAGGGCGGTGCTCGCCAGAGAATTGAGTCGGGAGGAAATCGAATATATCAGAAAAAATACAGATATGGAACTTGAAGTGTTTGTTCACGGAGCGCTATGTATGTGCGTTTCGGGACAATGCCTTTTAAGCTCTTTTTTGGGTGCAAGAAGCGGAAACCGCGGGCTATGCGCCCAACCTTGCAGGCTGCCGTTTAAAGCGGACGGCGGAACGGGACACGATTTGAGTTTAAAAGATAATTCGCTTATCGGATTTTTGCCCGAACTCGAAAAAATGGGGATAGATTCCTTTAAAATCGAGGGCAGAATGAAAAGAGCTGAGTATGTTGCGGCAAGCGTAAGCGCCTGCAAGAGCGCGCTTTCGGGAACGCTTAAAACCGAAGAAATCACTAATCTTAAAAACATATTTTCAAGGCAGGGCTTTACCGACGGCTACTACACTTCCGCTCTCGGAAAAGATATGTTCGGCTTCAGGACAAAGGAAGATGTACTCGGCGCAGATAACGCGCTCTTAAAGCAGTACGCCGCCTCCTATTCTAAAAATGTGCAGACCGTTCCCTGCGAAATGAATGCAAAAATAACAGAAAACGAATATCCCGAAATAAGCGTTTCGGCGCTTGGAAAAAGCGTGACGGTGTTCGGCGAAAAAATGCCAGAAAAAGCAATAAATCGCGCGCTCGAGAAAGCGGAAGTCGCCTCTCGACTTTCAAAACTCGGCTCAACGCCCTACTACGCCGAAAAAGTAACGCTCGAATTGGGCGAGGGACTAATGCTCAGCGCAGGCGAAATAAACGCACTCAGGAGAAAGGGCATAGAGCGCCTTGAAGAAGAATTAAATAAAAGCGATTACACGATAAATGAATATCAGCCCGAAGCCGTGGAACCGAAAACTGCGCCCGAAGGGGTTGAAAACTATTTCCGATTTGCGGATATTGCAGTCGTAAGCGACGAAATATACGGCAAAGCCGACAAAATAATACTGCCGCTTGAAAAATGCGAAGAAGCGGTGGAAAAATTCGGCACGGGAAAGTTAATTTTAGAAGCGCCGAGAGTTATGTTCGGCAGAGAGAAGGAAATCGAAAGGCTCATAGTTAAAGCAAAAAGCTTGGGCATAAAGGAAATTGCGGCAGGCAATATCGGAACGCTTGAAATATTGAAAAAGCACAGCATAAAAGCGTTTGCCTTTCTCGGAAGCAACATTTTTAACAGTATCGCCGCCGAAACAATCCCCGCCGAAAGAATACTGCTCTCGCCCGAGCTTTCGTTCTCGGATATAAAAGGTATTCGCACCTCAAAGCCTGCGGGCGTTATTGTTTACGGTCATCTGCCGATGATGATAGCAAGAAATTGCCCCGTAAAGAACGGCAAAACCTGCGCCGAGTGTAAGGGTAAATCGCATTTAACGGACAGAAAAGGTGAGAAGTTCGAGATGCGTTGCCGCTTTGGCGCGTCTGAGATATTTAACCCTTATGCGCTTTATGTTTGCGACAAAGATATAAAAAATGTTAACTTCAAGCTGTTCTATTTCACTTATGAAAAAGCGGAAGAAATAAAGCACATATTATCACTTGCAGGGAACAAGAAAAAGCCCGACTTTAAATTCACGGCAGGGCTTTACCCGAAAGGAGTTTTGTGATGAAGTTTATATTGGCGTCGGCTTCGCCGAGAAGAAAAGAAATACTTGAAACGGTAGGATATAAATTCGAGGTTATCCCCTCCGAAAGCGAAGAAAAAATAAAGGACGGACTTTCGCCGAAAGACACCGTAGAAGCGCTTGCGTACCAAAAAGCGCTCGAGGTTTATGCCGCCAACCCCGACTGCGTGGTACTCGGTGCGGACACGATAGTTGTTTTTGACGGCGAAATTTTAGGTAAACCGCGCGACAAAGAGGACGCAAAAAGAATGCTTAAATTGCTTTCGGGACAAACTCACGAGGTCAGGACAGGCTACTGCGTGCTCGGCGGAAATATGGAAATTGTTTTGAGCGAATGTACGCTTGTAACTTTCTTTGAACTAAGCGATGAAGAAATCGAAAATTACATTAATACAGGCGAGCCTATGGACAAAGCGGGTGCTTACGGCATACAGGGCAAAGGCGCGTTGCTCGTGCGCTCGATTTTAGGAGATTACTTTAATGTTGTGGGGCTTCCCGTGGCAAATGTTTCGAGATGTTTAAGGATGGCTGGAATAGAGCCTGAAAAAAATCAATAAAAACTATTGCATTTTAAAAGCCTTTGTGCTAATATATTGGGGCAGTGATTGCAAATGCGCCGGTAGCTCAGCTGGATAGAGTGACTGGCTACGAACCAGTAGGTCGGGGGTTCGAGTCCCTTCCGGCGTGCCAAAAATACCGAGTACCCTTCAGGGTGCTCGGTATTTTTAATATGATTGGGACTCGAACCCGACAGGGTCTGAGCCGTTTTGATTTCCCGTCTATATTGACTAATAATATAATTAATGCTAAAATAGAAATGCCAAATATTTAAACAAATTATATACTGTGTTTTGCGCACAATAAAAGTGGTGGTTTTTTTATCATTTGATAAAAATGCCGGCTCTTTACAATACTGCTTTTATTGTGTACAGTGTTTGTTTAAATGTTTGGCGACAGTTGAGCCCGCGTTTTTTGGCGTACGGTTCCGACTGTACGCCTTTTTTATATCGGAGGAAACAAAAATGAAAAAATGTATTTGCGTGGTTTTAACTATATTAGTCGCAATTTGTTTGTTCGGATGTGATGATAAAAATGCACATACAAACGAAGCACAAATCCCTTTGTCTAACGCCTATATAGAAGATTTGGACTATAGAGATGCTGTTGAACAATTTAAAAAGGCGGGATTTGCGAATGTTGAAACACTTGCAATAGATGATTTGATCACCGGATGGGTGAATAAAGACGGCGAAGTAGAAGAAATCACAATTGCCGGCAAATCAGATTTCAGTGCAGATGACTGGGTTTCAAAAGATGCACATGTAGTGATTAAATACCACACTTTCCCATCCAATACAGACGATGTTGAATCGGATGAGGAAAGCGAAACCGCAACCACTATTACTCCTGATTTTGATTTGGAAAAAGCAAAAAGAGCAACAGTAGTTGCAATTACTAATCTTTGTGCAGATGATGTTTTTAAAAGTGACGGCAACACTTATGACAAATCAAAATTCCATTCTTATTCAGATTTGTCGGGCTTTTATCTAATAGTAAACGATTGGGGAACATGGACAGGAATCGACCAAAAAACATGGCACGGGGAAAATGTTCTTTTGGAAATTTTTAGTACTAATTTAAAAATCAATGCAAGTGCAGATGTTGTATATAATGGTAAATACTATGAAGTATCTGATCTTGAAGGAGATTTTGGAACAAATGAAGATTTAAGTGAAATGATACACTCATATTCTAACCCTGCTTTATTCTTAAATGTATCTCCTGCACTGGTTGAAAAAGACAGAAATAAAACAGAAGAAAAAAACAATGATAAATCCGACATTTTAGATGTGTATTATGCTCATCAGGCTTTTGAAAACTACGGCAAAAAACTTTCACCTTATGGTTTTAAATGTCATTGGCTCGCTGGTTCAATCAGTTCTGAACAAGACAGAAAAACCGGAGCGTGGTTTTTTAAAGTTGATGTTACAATTACAAATGAATATGGAGCAAAATTAGATACGGTTGCTGAAGGCAGAGTAGTAGGAACAAATGAAAACCCAAAAGTTAAAGACTTCTATATATACAACTAATTAAACTATACTTGACTATATTTAAAATCCGAGTGCAAATTGCACTCGGATTTTTCACCTCACCAAATCCGCAGGTTTGGTGGATTTTATTTTGTTTAGGTCTTGGAATGACATTTCAATTTGTCTGCCGACTTTGCCGGCGGAGAAGAAAATTGTTTCAAACTGTTCGGCGCTTTTATGAATAAAAGTATCAAAATTCTTTTTCATTCCTATTGGCGAGCAACCGCCGTGGATATAGCCCGTAAGCGGAAAAAGTTGCTTTTGCGCGAGCATACTCACGCTCTTTTCGCCTGCAGCCTTTGCTGCTTTTTTTAAGTCAAGTTCAGCATTTACAGGTATCATAAACACATAATATTTGCCGGATTTTGCCTGCGTTACAAGCGTTTTAAAAACCCTTTCGGGCGGTTGATTAAGCGCGCGGGCGACTTCCTCGCCGTTTAAAACGGTATTGTCATAAGCATAGTCTTTAAACTTGACCTTCGCCCTTTCGGCAAGGCGCATTACATTGGTTTTGTCGTCTTTTTTGCCCATAAAATATTTTTAATTAACCGTTTTCATTTTCATTTACTAAAAGGCGGTATTTCTCTATACCCTCGTTCCAATCATCATATTGACTGAGAGCGCTTTTGTTTTCCAAATGATAAGTGTCGCTCAAATATTGTCCCAAAAAGCCGCACACTTTTTTTGCGCCCCTGAAATTCAAATGGTCGCCGCCATCCAAAGAGTCTTTTCGCCAATCAATATTTACGCTCTTTTCCAAGTTCAAATCTACATAACGGACACCGCTTTCCTTTGCCAATTCGGCAACGGCACGGTGCTTTGGATAATTCCAGTTTTTACAACTCGGGACGCTGACAAACAAAACTTCTGTTTCCCTATCGTTACAGTACTTTACAATTCTTTTTACCGTTTCTACGTTCGTTTCGGGGATTTCAATGATTTCGTCGGTCTTTTTCATATAATCGCCGCCCTTGGCTTTAGTGACGGTACTGCCGAATTTATAACCCTTTAGTTCATCTTTCCAAGTATAATGCTGATTATCGTTCAAATGAAGCCCTATCATATTTTTCCACCGATTATGATACTGAATAATAGAAAAGGTGTTCTCAATATTTGTAATTAAAGAATTATCCGCTTTCATTTTTCTGAAAAAGCAATAGGGT
>CADBNM010000100.1 GCA_902796055.1 Oscillospiraceae bacterium | reverse complement strand
TTTAACGCAAAGATTTAAATAACTCTACTAAATCACATAAATAATAACAGTCTGCACGATTTTAGCCACTTTTTCGACAGTCTGAAGCCTCGGCAGGCGTTAGCCTTTCCGAGGGTTTTGTTTCAGGCGTTTTAAAGCAAACGAGAGCTTTATTTTTTCGCCAATTATTTCTCCTAAATGTGTATGCAGTTTTTATCTGCATAATAGTTTTCCATAAGAGATGAAATTGCAATGGAATTCGTTTTATCCGCATTACCGGATTTGCGCTTTTCAATATACTTTAAGAACGCAACTAATTCGTTTCTTATACCTTCTCCTTCAAGCTGATAGAAAAATCGTTTGTTTTCCGACTGGTTCTCGTATCTTATTTCAAAATAATCCGTTTTCCACCATGGAGCGGGGATGTAGGCATATCCCTTTGTGCCGGTAATAATAAGCTCGCCTTCGCTTTTTACGCCTTTTCCGATCTTGAATGAAGCAATAGCTTTATCGTAAATAAACTCGCACTTTGTAAAAAGGTCGAAATTCTTTTCGATAGGCGATTTTTTTGTAATTATTCTATAATCTCTGTAGTTTTTTTTTTTTTTTTTAAGAATGGGAAGAAAAGCGGTAGGCGCCCAATCGCACATACTGTCTATTTGTCCCAAGATTGCTTCTCTATCATTAAAATCAATTTGAGCAAGGCTTGTACATGTAGACTCAATAGAAACGATGTCTCCGATTTCACCGCTTTTAACAAGCAAACACATTCTGTTAAATGCAGTGGAATGAGCGGTTTTGATAGCTTCCATTAAAATAAGCTTATTATTAGACGCATATTCAAATAATTCCTTGCATTTTTTTGTTTCAAGAGCTATAGGTGCTTCGCAGATAACATGTTTTTGTTCTTTCAACGCTTTTTTGATGTACTCATATCGGGTATCGGGCGGAGTTATTATATATACTGCGTCTGATTTTTCCAACACTTCTTCATATGATGAAGTATATATAGAAGAGTATTTTTCTATTTTAATTTCGGAAAACACAGCAACAGGTTCAATTCCGTTAACATAATGGCTTTCGGCTAAATGTTTAAAAAGAATGTTTGAGTCGCCGATAAATCCCAAACGCAACTTCTTTTCTTCACTCCTGATTTTTGAGCTGGAAACTCCGCGAGTACGCTCAAGATAAACAACTTTGCAATACTCATTTAAGTAATCGAATTTACCCACCCAGTCTGTTCCTACAGTGAAGATATCAATATCATATTTAATGATATCGTCTATTTTTTGACCTTCGTATTCTTCAATGATTATCTCATCTGCAAGACCGGTGTTTCGCACGGCTTCAATTCTTTCCATTAACGGTTGCTTAACATTTATTTTGCCTCTGGACTTGTCAAAATCATCACTCGTTACGGCTACAATAAGATAGTCACCGAGTTCTTTTGCTCGCTTAAGCAAATTAATGTGCCCGTAGTGCAATAAATCAAAAGTACCGTAGGTTATAACCTTTTTCATATTAAACCTCTTTTATTTAAATCTTTAAATGCTTCAATCAAAGTATCGTTATCTTTTTCGCTCAATTCGCCCAAATGTCCTATTCTGAAAACTTTTTCGGCAAGTTCTCCGCCGTTTGGGCAAATCCAAATACCGTATTCGTTTTTTAATGTTTCAAATATTGTTTTTGCCGAAGCTGTTTTTGTGCACAGGGGAGTGACTGCATTTGAAAGTGAATTTGAAAAAATTTCAAAAGGAAAAGCTTTAATTCTTTTTCTGAAATCAGCCGCTAAATCGGCGATCCTCTCAATTTCTTTTTCAACTCCGCCGTTTGCATCAATATCCTTGAGCCTTCTGTTAATTTGCAAAAGAACGGATACTGCCGGAGTGAAAGGAGTCTGTCCTCTGCGTGCGTTATTTAAAGCATCTTTTAAATCAAGATACATACATTTCGATGGAATACTTTCTATTCTGTTTATAGCGTTTTCGTTCAACAGCAAAACCGATACGCCGGGCGGACACGCTAAAGCCTTTTGAGAGCCTGTTATCAATACATCAATGTTTTGCTCTTTAAACTTAATCGGATCCGCAAGAAAAGAACTTATGGCGTCAACAATTAAAAAGAGGTTATTCTTTTTGCAGAATTCCGAGATCATATTAAGGTCATATAAAACACCTGTTGAGGTCTCGTGAACATTGACTATAAATGCGGTATACCCTTTGTTATCGTAGCGATAAAGAATATCTTTATCCAAAGTTTTGCCTGCGTCCAATTTTATTTGGTCGAAGTTTATACCGTGAATTTCGCATAGTTTAACAAATCTTTCGCCGAAGCTGCCGCCGTTTACAACGAGCGCTTTATCTTTCTCATTAAGAGTATTTATTATAGCGGCTTCCATTGAAGCGGTTCCCGAGCCTGTTATGAAAACAACATTGTCTTCGTCTGAAGCATAGGCGAATTTTTTTATAAGTTTTTCGTTTTCAAACATTATTTCTGAAAACTCTTTGGTTCTGAAATATGGTATCTGTTCGGCGCCTATGGCTCTTACACTTTGGCTTGACTGAACGGGACCGACTGTAAAATTAAGCATACTGACTCCTTTGTTATATACTTTTTAAAAACGCTTTGCAGCCCGTTAATATATCTCGGTATGAAGTGTCAAAATCTCTTGTATACCACGGGTCGGCAACCTCTGCGCCGTTTGCATATTCCATTAAAAGATGAATTTTATTCTCATCATCTTCTCCTAAAATCTGCTTCATAAAATACAGATTTTCTCTGTCCATACCTATAATGTAATCGTACTTTTCATAGTCGCTCCTTTTGAGCAAAGCGGCTCTTTTATTTTTATCAAACGGCACGCCGTGATTTTTCATACATGCGACAGAAGGGCGGTACATAGGCGAACCCTGTCCGTTCCAAATATTATCACTGTGCGTTGCGGCGGAGGCAATGAAAAATTCCTCGCTTCTGCCCGCTTTGTTTACCAAATCCTTCATCACGAATTCCGCCATAGGAGAACGGCAGATGTTACCGTGACACACAAATAATATTTTTATCATTTACTGTCTCCTGATAATTCTCATCGGATTGCCCACAACAGTGCAGTTGTCGGGAACATCTTTATTTACTATTGCGCCTGCGCCTATGGTAACATTGTTTCCTATTGTAACAGGTCCAAAAACGACTGCGCCGGTGTAAATCCTGACATTGTTTTTAATCGTGGGCGAGTCTATTCCTTTTTCGTCCTTTTTGCCTATGCCAACCGTTACATTTTGATAAACGGTGAAGTTTTTTCCGATTTCATTGGCGTAAACTATAGTAGAATATCCGTGAACCGCATTCACACCGCCGCCTATTTTACCCGTAACGGAATTAAACGCCATGCTTTCAAGCGGTTTGTACATAAAATGCACAAGCTTTGCTTTAAACGGCGATTGCAGGCGCACTCTTTCAATAAATATTCTGCGGTATGCGGTGTTGTTATTAATATATCTTATCAGCCATTTAAAGCTTGGCTCGAGACCGATTCTTTTCACATCCTCCATTATAGCCTCTTTATTGTCTAATGAAGAATAGATGATTTTTGTAGGTATGTATTTTAATAATAATGAAAGCTTCATTTCAGACCTCTTTTATTCCAAAATATTCTTTGGCGCATTTTACCGCGCCCATAGCGTCCTTAGCGTAGTAATCGGCGTTAATGCTGTCGGCATAGTCCTTTGTAAGCACTGCGCCGCCCACCATCACCGCGGCGTCGGTGTTATCGTGAATAAGCTTGATTGTCTGCTCCATGCTCGGCACGGTAGTAGTCATAAGCGCGCTTAGACCGACTAACTTTGCGCCGTGCTTTTTGGTCTGCTCAAGCACCTCTTCGCACTTAACATCCTTGCCTAAATCTATAACATTAAAGCCGTAGTTTTCAAGCAAAACCTTAACAATGTTTTTGCCTATGTCGTGGATGTCGCCCTCAACGGTTGCGAGTATAATTTTGTTTTCGCTTTCCTCTTTTTTATCGCCGCTAAGGAGCATAAACGCTTTTATTTCATCGAAAGCCGCTTTTGCAGCGTCAGCGCTCATAAGCAGCTGCGGCAAAAACATTTTTTTGCTCTCAAACCTTTTTCCCGCCTCATCGAGGGCAGGGATAATATACTCGTTTATTATCGCCATCGGCTTCGTATCGCCGAGCAAGGCTTTAACCGCCTTGGCTGCTTCCTCGGCGTAACCGCTTAATATGTCCGTTTTTAAGTCGGAAGAGCTTGCCGAGACTGCGGGCGAGGTGTCCGCCGCAAAGGCTATATAATCGCTAAAGCTTTCATCAAAGCCGTTAAGCGCGTTAAACGAATAGTAGGCATTCATCATCGGCGCAGAGAGCGGATTAATTATACCTGCGCTAAGACCGCTGTTTAAAGCAAGCGTAAAGAACGCAGTGTTGAGCGCTTCTCTGTTCGGCAGACCGAAGGAGATATTTGATACGCCTAAAACCGTGCGTAAGCCTTCTTCATTAAGCCTTTTAACCGTTTTTAGGGTGGTTATGCCGTTTGAATTATCCGTGCTGACGGTTAAAGTGAGCGCGTCAAAAACAAGCTCTTTTTTGTCAATGCCGTACTCCTTTGCCTTGTCTATTATTTTGTGCGCTATTTCAAGTCTGCCCTCAACCGTTTCGGGAATACCTTTTTCATCAAGGAGCAGACAGACTATTGCCGCGCCGTATTTTTTCGCAATAGGGAATACCTTTTCCATGGAACTTTGTTTGCCGTTCACGGAATTGAGCATGGCTTTACCGTTATATATTCTCATCGCTTTTTCAAGCGCCTTAGTGTTTGCGGTGTCGATTTGAAGGGGAGTGTCGGAAACCGCCTGAATTGCTTTTACGGTTTCTGGCAAAACTTCTTTTTCATCTATTTCGGGTAAGCCTGTGTTCACATCTAAAATATGTGCACCGGCTTCTGCCTGAGCGGTAGCCTCTTTTAAAATATAGTTAATCTCGCCGTTTATTAACGCCTGTTTCATCAGCTTTTTGCCTGTAGGATTAAGCCTTTCGCCTATAACTACAGGTTTTTTACCGATTTCAACGCTGTGCGAGAAGGACGAAACAAGGCATATTTCTTTCTTTTCGTTTTTCACTGCGGGAATAGCCGAACAAGCCTCGATAGTCTTTTTTATATGCTCCGGCGTAGTGCCGCAACAGCCGCCGAGGAAGGATACTCCGAGAGAGGCAATCTCAGCCATTTTTGCCGCATATTCATCCGCACTTAAATTGTAAACCGTTTTGCCGTTAACGCTTTCGGGCAGTCCCGCATTGGGTTGCGCAAGGATTGGCAAGGATGAGTATTTTCTCAGCTCTTTAACAAGCGAAATAAACTGCTCGGGGCCGAAGCCGCAGTTAACGCCTATAATATCCGCACCGAGGGACTCGGCGATTATTGCCGCGGTTTTTACATCCGCACCCGTAAGCAGTCTGCCGCTTTCATCGAAGATGTAAGAGGCGATAACGGGCAAATCGCTGTTTTCCTTAGCCGCGAGTAAAGCCGCCTTCATTTCGTAGGTGTCGGAAATTGTTTCAATTATTATTACATCGGCATTGCTTTTGCCGTAATTCACCACTTCCGAATAAACATCTATAGCTTCCTCAAAATCAAGCTCGCCCATAGGCTTAAGCAGCTTCCCCGTAGGACCTAAATCAAGAGCAACTTTCTTTCCTGCGCTCTTTGCGATTTCAAGCCCTGAGCGGACTATCTCTTCTGTGTTCTCAAAGCGCAGTCTGTTTGCGCCGAAGGTGTTGGCTGTGATAAACTCGCTGCCCGCCTCGGCATAAGCGGCGTGAACTGCCGATACCTTATCGGGATTTGTTATATTCCAAAGGTCGGGAGCCTCTCCTTTTTTTAAGCCCTGCGCCTGAAGGAGGGTGCCCATGCCGCCGTCAAAAAATCTAATCTTCATTTTCAATACCTGCAAATGCCGTAACGCTTTTTGAGGGAATCATAAGGTAATTATCCGTAAGCGTTATGCCTATTCTTTTAGTAATATCCATCATTTCGAAAATCTTTTTCTGGTTTTCGATTTTTAAATCAAAATACCCTGCCGAGTACCTTTTTCTTAATTTTACGCCGTGCGTTTTTTTGATGTGTTCTTCAAGCTTATCGCACTCCTCTTCGGTTATTGCGGCAAGCACGGCTTGATATACCGCAAGAGCCGAAGCGCCCTGTGCGGCGGCATTTCTTAAAAGCCTGTCGCTCTCGGTGCCAAGCGTTACTGCGAATACTACCGCTTTTTTGCAACCGTTAATGTTTTCGGCAAAGCGTACGCTTTTAAAAGTAAACGAGCCGATTTGAACCTCATCGCCGTTTTGCGAGCACTCAAATATCTCATAAATGCTTTTAGGCTTTATTTCCGTGTATGAACGCTCGGCTGCCTCGTCAATCAGGCGTAAGAGCTCGGGGTCGTCCGTATTTGAGGAGGCTCTCAAATATCTTAAAACTTCTTTTCTTTCAATCATATTAACTTATCAAGAATCTGTCTTGTTGTTTCTAAGTTGTTCATAGTGTATATGTGAATGTTTCTTTGTCCGTTTTCCATTAATTCTTTAATTTGATTTACGGCGTAATCTATGCCCGCTTCGGACATGTTGCCTTTTTCATCGGAATATTTTGCGGCGATTTCCGTAAATTCCTGAGGCATTGAGCAGCCCGAAAGGGATATGCTTCTGCCTATTTGCTTTATATTTGTGATAGGCATAATGCCTGTGATTATCGGCACATCAATTTGGTGTTTCAGGCAATTATCTTTAAATCTGTAAAAGATTTCATTGTCAAAAAACATCTGCGTTGTAAGGAATTCGGCACCGCAGTCCACCTTTTGCTTAAGATGAAGTAAATCTTCCTCGGAGTTTTTGCTTTCGGGGTGAGTTTCGGGGTAGCACGCCGCTCCTATGCAAAAATCGCCCTTTGTTTTTATTTCTTCAATGAGTTCACAAGCGTAGGAAAAATAGCACTTGTGGCTTATGTCAACGCCTTCGGGAATGTCGCCTCTTAATGCCAAAATATTTTCAATACCGAGTCCGTTAAGCTCGTCGATAACCCTGTCAACCTTATCCTTTGTCGAATTAACGCAGGTAAGGTGAGAGAGCGCAGTTACATTGCGGTTCATTATTGTTTTTGCCATATACGAAGTATAACCGCTTTTTGTTCCGCCTGCGCCGTAGGTAACGGAAATAAAATCGGGATTAAATTCGCATATTTTTTCAACCGTTTTTTGAACAGCAGATATGTTTTGAGCTGTTTTCGGCGGAAAAATTTCTAAAGAAACAGTAGCGTCTTTGTTATTCAATATTTCTGAAATTTTCATACTTCACCTATAAAATACAGACAATTGCCCATAATAATTATAATCAAAATAATTCTATCATATATTTTATTATTTTTCAATAATTGACTTCCGAGAAACTGCTGCCTCAATTATTAACAAATTGTTCACAAAATATTTATTGACTTTTACAGGTAGGGAGAGTATATTTATAACAGTGCTTTTAGCACTCGTGTGTTTAGAGTGCTAACACAACGGACTACAAAGTGCTAATTCGGAAAAGGAGTGAAGAAATTGAGTTTATCGCAAAGGAAAGAAAAGATACTTGCTGCGGTTGTCGAGCATTATATACCGACAGGCGAGCCGATAGGCTCCAAGGCGCTTTGCGAAGAGCTCGGGTTTTCTTCAGCCACTATCCGAAACGAAATGAGCGAACTGTGCGAGCTTGGTTTCCTTGAACAGAAGCACACTTCCTCGGGCAGGATTCCTTCTTCAAAGGGCTATAGGTATTATGTGGATAATCTTATGAACACAAGCCCGCTTGAGGATATCGAATGTGCTAAGCTTGAGGCAATGCTTCGTTCGGGCGCTAAAACTCCCGAAAAGATAATCGAAAACGCAGGCGGCGTGCTTGCCAGGCTTACAAACTGCGCAACCGTTATCACAACACCCGCCGATAAAAGCGCTTCAATCAGCAAAGTCGAGTTGATACCTGCTACCGCAAAGACTGCGGTGCTCGTGCTTCTTACTTCGAGCGGTATCATCAAAAACTGCGTGTGCAGAATTGATATTGATATAAACGATAATATTAAAGATACCTTTAAGAAGATAGTTGATAAGTATTTCATCAAAGCGAGAGTGGCGGAGCTTAGTGAAGAGATGCTTGAAGAGATTATTTCGGCTCTCGGCACTGAGGATTACGCCGTAAAACCGCTCTTGTCCGCGCTATATGAACTGGGCAGGGAAGCAGGAGAGAGCAAGGCGTTTGTCAGAGGCGAGGGCAACCTCATTTCTCATAGCGATTATGCTAATTTGAGCGAGCTGATGGAGTTTTTGCAGCAAAGAGAACAACTAAGCAGGCTTGTTTCATTTGAAGAGAACAGAGATAACAGCCGAATGAGCATTTTGATAGGTAGCGAAAACTATTTTCATGAAATGGAAGATTCAAGCCTTATTCTTTCAAGGTATGCTTTCGGCGATAATGCTATGGGTACCATCGGTGTAATAGGACCTACAAGAATTGATTATTCCCGCCTTATTCCCGATGTTGAATATCTTACCGATATGGTCGGCAGATTGCTTGCAGAGAATTTTGGCGACAATGATAATAATTAAGCTTATTAGCGACAGGAGGTTATGATGAGCAAAGAAAAGAAAAAAGCAACCGAAGAGGTTGAAGAAATAGAGCTCAAGGAAGCCGAAGAGCTCAAGGAAGCCGAAGAGCTTAAGGAAGCCGAAGAGCATGAGGATATAGAAGAAAAGCTATGTAAACAGCTTAAAGAAAAAGACGAGCAATATTTAAGGCTTCGCGCGGAATACGATAATTACCGCAAGCGTACGGCTAAGGAAAAGGAAGAGTCCTACCAAAACGCAAAAACCGCAGTAATAAGCGAATTTCTTGAAGTGCTTGATAACTTTGAAAGAGCGAAGAGCGCAGAGGGCTCTCCCGAGGATTATCAAAAGGGCATAGATATGATATTCAATATGTTCTCGGATAAGCTAAAATCGCTCGGCGTTGAATCCTTCGGTGAAGAGGGCGAACAGTTTGACCCAGAAATACATCAGGCTTTAACTCATATTGAGGATGAAAGCTTAGGAGAAAATGTGATTTCTTCCGTTTTCCAAAAGGGTTATAAAGCAGGCGACAAAATAATTCGTCACGCAGCAGTAGTTGTTGCAAATTAAAAGGTAATAAACCTAAATGGTTTAAATAAATTAATAAATTATACTTTTGACATATAGGAGGTAATGAATTATGGCAAAGATTATAGGTATCGACTTAGGTACAACAAATTCATGTGTTGCAGTTATTGAGGGCGGCGAGCCCGTAGTAATCGCAAACAGCGAAGGCGCAAGAACAACTCCTTCGGTAGTAGGCTTTAAAAAAGACGGTGAACGCCTTGTGGGCAATATTGCAAAAAGACAGGCAATCACCAATCCGGAAGGCACTGTTTCTTCAATTAAGAGACATATGGGTTCCGATTATAAAGTAACTATTGCAGGCAAATCATACACACCGCAGGAAATTTCCGCAATGATTTTGCAGAAGCTTAAAGCGGACGCTGAAAGCTATCTCGGCGATAAGGTTACACAGGCGGTTATCACCGTTCCGGCTTACTTCTCCGATTCTCAGCGTCAGGCAACCAAGGATGCAGGTAAAATCGCAGGTCTTGAAGTAAAGAGAATTATCAATGAGCCCACAGCGGCAGCACTCGCTTACGGCATTGATAAAGAGCAGGATCAGAAGGTTATGGTATATGACCTCGGCGGCGGCACCTTCGATGTATCCATCATCGAAATGGGCGACGGTGTTCAAGAGGTTCTCGCAACTAACGGTAACACTATGCTCGGCGGTGACGATTTTGACCAAAAGATTATCGATTGGCTTATCGCAGAGTTCAAGAAAGAGCAGGGCATCGACCTTTCGGGCGATAAGATGGCTATGCAAAGACTTAAGGACGCTGCTGAAAAAGCAAAGATTGACCTTTCGGGAACAACAACCGCAAACATCAATCTTCCCTTTATTACTCAGGGCGAGGACGGTCCCAAGCACCTTGATTTAACTCTCACAAGAGCAAAGTTTAATGAAATGACTGCGGACCTTGTTGAAGCAACAATGGAACCCGTTCGCAAAGCGCTTAAAGATAGCGGACTTACCGTAGGCGAAATTGATAAAGTGCTTATGGTTGGCGGTTCCTCAAGAATTCCCGCTGTTCAGGAAGCGATTAAAAAGTTTACAGGCAAAGAGCCGTTTAAGGGCATCAACCCTGATGAATGTGTTGCAGTAGGCGCTTCTATTCAGGCAGGCGTACTCAATGATGAAGTTGAAGGTTTGCTCCTTTTAGATGTTACCCCGCTTTCACTCGGTATCGAAACCATGGGCGGCGTAAGCACTAAAATCATTGAGAGAAATACAACTATTCCGACTAAGAAGAGCCAGATTTTCTCAACAGCGGCAGATAACCAGACTTCTGTTGAGGTACATGTCCTTCAGGGCGAAAGAGAGTTTGCAAAGGATAATAAAACTCTCGGTATGTTCCATCTTGACGGTATTCTTCCCGCTCGCCGCGGTGTTCCGCAGATTGAAGTAACCTTTGATATTGACGCTAACGGTATCGTTCATGTATCCGCTAAAGACCTCGGCACAGGTAAAGAACAGCAAATCAGCATTACCGCGTCAACAAATATGTCCGAAGCTGATATTGACAAGGCTGTTAAGGAAGCGGAGCAGTTTGCTCAAGAGGATAAAAAGAGAAAAGAGGAAGTCGATACTCGCAATGAAGCAGACCAGATGGTTTACCAGTGCGAAGGCTTGCTCAGGGATTCCGGCGATAAGTTTGACGCTGCGGATAAATCCGACCTTGAAGAAAAGATTAACGCTCTTAAAGAAGCGCTCAAGGGCAGCGACATCGCAGCAATCAAGTCCGCTCAGGAAACTCTTACTCAGAAGTTCTATGAGATTTCGCAGAAGCTTTATTCTCAGGCTAATCCTCAGGGCGCTGACCCGAATGCTGCAGCAGGCGCTCAGGCTGAGCCGAATGCGGACGGTACTTACGACGCAGACTTCAAGGATGTAACCGACGAGCAGTAATCGCTCAACTCTAAACTATAATTGCAGTCATACTGCTTCGGCGGTATGACTGTTGGAGATAACAATGGCAGAAAAAAGAGATTATTATGAGGTGCTCGGCTTACAAAAAGGCGCTTCCGAGGAAGAAATAAAAAAGGCTTTCCGCAAGCTTGCAAAGCAGTATCATCCCGATTTACATCCCGATGATAAGCAGGCAGAGGAACGCTTCAAGGAAGTCAACGAGGCCTACGAGGTGCTTTCCGATAGCGATAAAAGAGCAAAGTACGACCAATTCGGTCATGCGGGCGTTGACCCGAACTTTGCGGCTTCGCAGGGAGGAAATCCCTTCGGTGCAGGCGGCTTTGATTTCGGCGATATTGATTTGGGCGACATTTTCGGCTCATTCTTCGGCGGCGGCTTTGGAGGCGGCGGAGTAGGTCGTAATCCCAATGCGCCCCGTTCGGGCGAGGATATAAATGTCACCCTTGCAATTTCCTTTGAGGAAGCGGCAAAGGGCGCTACAAAGCGAGTTGAACTCGACCATATTGAAACCTGTTCCGATTGTAACGGAACGGGCGCGGCAAAAGGCTCTTCACCCGAAACCTGTTCGGAGTGCGGCGGCAGAGGTTATGTCTCCGTTCAGCAGAGAACGGCTTTCGGCGTAATGAGCTCACAGCGGCGGTGCTCTAAATGCGGCGGTAAGGGTAAAATAGTTAAGAATCCCTGTAAGACCTGTAACGGTTTGGGCAGGGTGAGAAAGAGAAAGACTATTGAGGTTAAAATTCCCGCAGGTATCGACGACGGTCAGATTTTGCCCGTAAGAGGTATGGGTAACGCCGGCGTAAACGGCGGAGCGGCAGGAAATCTGCGCATACTTATCAGGGTAAGACCTCACCCCTTCTTTGAAAGAGACGGCTTTAATGTCTGGTATGAGCAGGAAATCAATATTGCTCAGGCGGCGGCAGGCGCAACGGTGCTTGTGCCGACGCTTGACGGTAAGGTTGAGCTTAACATTAAAGCGGGTACGCAGCCGGGCGATATATTCAAGCTTCACGGCAAGGGAATACCGCATCCGTATGAAAGAGGTAAGGGCGACCAGCTTGTAAGAATAAAGGTTGTCGTTCCCAAGAATTTAACAGCCGAGCAGAAAGAATTAATTGCGAAACTCAACGCTTCCTTCGGCACGGCGGACACTTCAAAAAAAGGATTTTTCAATAAAAAAAGATAAAAAAAGAACGCAGGACTTGAAATTGAACTGCCCCAGATTGTGCAGACAGCATAAAAACAGCCAACTATGGCAAAATATTAATTTTTAAGCAACGAACTGACATCTTTGT
>CADBNM010000099.1 GCA_902796055.1 Oscillospiraceae bacterium | reverse complement strand
TTCTGTGCCTCTCCATAAGGTTGACCGTCAACAAGGAGACGAATCTTATCAACTCCAGAATTAGTAACCGTGCTATCTTTATCTGAATCTGAAGCAGTTACTGTAACTGTGATATGATCGCTTGCATAAATACCTGTTTCATCAGAGGTTTCGTAGTCGGCAAAAGCAAAACTATCAACAGTAGGTTTAGTTGTATCAATTTTAGCTGTAAATTGTTTTGCGTCTGATACATTTCCTGCAACATCTACTGCGTAAATATAATAGTTTTGGTTTTGTTCGCCACTTAAAGTAAAAGAATATTTACCATCCGTAATAGTTGCTTTATTTTCTGTTTCAGCCTTTACAGCATCATTTGTTAAAGATGTTTTGCTCCAAACAACATAATCAAGACCACTTGATGGGTATTGTGCTGTGTTTTCATCAGTAACAGTACCATTTACAGTATATGAACCTGTATTATTCCATTCCATTGCCGGAATGTTTGCAACTTCGGGTTTTTCGTTATCAATAATAACTATAATTCTTGCTCCACTTGAGCCCAAATTAAGCGTTGTTGCGTTATTAGAACGTCTTGTTTTAACCTGTAAAACTTCAATTATATTAGAGTTTGTAGTGTCGTGATATTCATACCAACCCTCATAACTCTTATATCCTGTTTTGTAGGTGTATTTAACATTGACTATGTTATAAGGTGAAACGGGAGCAATTCTAACTTTTGATCCAGCTGTATATGTAAACACTGTATCTGCGCCAGAGTGTTTCTCGCTGATAAGGGTACCACTAACTGCCGTTATTGAAGCTTTTTCACTCCAGTTACCGCTGTCATAAGGGATTTCCTTAAATGTTGCGCTAGCGGTTGCATCAGACTTTATGTTCTTAATCGTATATGTCGCCGAACCATCAGAATTTTCTTGATAATTGGTGTCATTTTCAATATCAATATCTGTACCGTTAATAGTTACCGTTTCAATAGTATAGTTGTTAGATGATGGCGTGATTGCTATCTCCGCCTGACCATCGTAATCTACTATGTCATTACTACTTGTCACTGTTCCATTATCGCCAGAAGAAGTGGTAACATTAAATGTATTTATGGTAAATGTAATTGTTACAGAGTGGCTCTTGTTGTCACTAAAGCTGGTTGAATAATTACCATAATTATTGCCCCAGTTTTCTTCAACATTAGTGCCGTCGATTTCAACATTTCCAATGTGATAGTTTTCAAAAGGAATAGCTTTGAATCCTGCTGAAGGACCCTCTTCAAGAATAACCTTACCACCGTTACTAACTGGGTTGTCGCTATTGTCCTTAACTTCGCCATTACTATTGTAATTAATGGTAATTTTATAAGTAGGTCTGTAGAATTTTGCTGTTACAGTATAATTGTCTTTAACATTTTTTATTTCAGAAGAAATATCATATGTTTCTTCTCCGACTGCGGCAGCAACTTCGCTTCCGTTGATTTTAATCTCTTCAATGCGATAATTTGTATCTGCAGATATTATTATGCTTGGTGCGTCATTATTATAATCAACCGTTACGAGACTGTGATCAACACTACCGTTAGAACCAACATTAGTAGTAATGGTAAACTGCTTAACCTCTAATTGATAAGTGCCTAAATCTTTATCAGAGGATTCCTGAACCGTAGTTGTTCGCACATTGTACTGTTCTTTGCCGGTAATTGTAAGGTTATACTTAATGTTTTTATAGGCTTCAAACGAGTATTCGCCATCACTATTGGTTTTAACATCATCTGAAATCTCGCCATCATAAGCAGAGTAAGCTACCTTTACATTGGAAGCAGGATTATTTTTTTCATCAATAATCTTGCCGCTTATAGTGACCTTTTCAATTTCTTGAACAGGTATCATATATTCTGAGCCTGAAATAGAAACTGAAGACTGAGAAAAATCACTATAGCCGACCATACCTGTTACTGAAATATCATAGGTATACTCGTCATCAATAAAATCTTCAATTCTTGCTTTACCGTTGTTCGCATCAACTTCTATTGAATCTGTTGTGCCGGTTTTTGTTACTTTAATCTTTGCATCGCCTTTATAGGTTCCAAGCGTAAATGATACATCGTCCACAGGAACCGCAAGTGCAGTGAACAGACTTAACGGCACAACGCTTATAAGCATCATAACCGCCACTAACAATGCAATGATTTTTTTCGGAATACTCTTAACTGAACGCATTTTCTCTTCTCCTCTATTTATAAATATTAATTACAAAATTTTATGTGTTATCACTTATTGTTTCATCTGTATGAATTAATACTATGCTCTGTATTGTTTCTAATTTTGATGGGAGCGCCTCTGTTTCAGACGCCATATCTTTATTCAAAACTGTTGTGGCTGTACTTTGCAATACAGTTGTTGCTTCCCCGATATTTGATGAAACAGGTATTGCCGCATCGCTTATTTTTTCCCCCTGTAAAACTTCTGTTGAATCGCCTGACATTTGTAATTTATCAATTTTTTCATTTGATTGAGATTTCGCCGCCGCAGTCTTTTTGTTTAGTTTTTGGCTCTCTCTCATTTTACTTGTAACAGTACCTCTTTGCTTTGCTTTTGAAGATGGTCTGTGAGATTTATTTCCGTCTTTCTCATTCTCCGAACGCCGTTTTTCTATTGATTTTTTTGCCGTTCGTCCTGTTAAATCATTTATTATTTTTACAATGTTAAACTTGAAAAAGCAGAAGATTGCAAATGCAAAACTCGCTGCTGCAAGAGCGAACATTACATAAGAAAGAATTTGATAGAATTGAGCTAAAGTATTACTTTCCATATCAGTTACTCCTTTCTGCAACATTTGCATAAGTTGTTTCTATGCTCTCTTTATAACTGTTGTAGTTGTTGAGAATCGTGTCTCTGATTTTTATTGATTCTTCAGCAGTAGGAGCAAGTGTATTTGTCTTTGAATAAACCATATCAAGCAGTGACAAAACAGTTTGTTCATCAACTTTACAGGTCGCTAAACTATTTCTATATGTATTTAAAAAGTTAAATATTTCTTGGAATATCGTGAGTTTAACATATGAAGCATCATTATTTTTGTAATTCTCTAAATTATTAAGACATTTGCTGAATGATTTCAAAAGCTCATCATAATCTTTTTTTTGAATGTCGTTCTTTGATGATTTAAGTATAAACTCGCTATAGAAACTATACATCCTGTAATAGTTCTCAGCGGTTGAATAATTGTTAAACGATGCAGCATCCGTACTCTCAACAATTTCTTTAAAGTAAGGACCAGCCGCTTGTACTCTTGACCTAAAGGTATTATCTCCTGTGTAAAGATAGAAATATGTTAAACCAAGCTTATAAATAAGTTCGTGATAATCCCCGGAGCTTTTATTGAAGTTTGCTTTATTGAAGGCTGCTATAAATTTTTGGCTTTCTTTTTGACCAAACTTACCATTTCCTTCATACGCATCCAGGATTTTGCTATAAGCCCTTGTATCATCAGGCGAAACATTTACAGCTTCGTAGTAAGATTTAACTTTGTCGTCATAGGAGCCGGAAACGGCAATCATATTATCGTATTGATGACTAACCATAAAGTTACTTGTGACGCCGACAACAAGAAATACAATCGCTAAGCCAAGTGCTATAATAAAAGTAAGAAGTTTGTTTTTCTGTTTTTTCTTGAAATTATCATCAATTTCTGTGTAATGTTCAAGGTCATACATCAGCTCGTTACAGTTTTGGTAACGGTCATCAGGGTCCCATGCAGTACACTTATCAATGATGTGTTCAAGACCACTTGAAAGTTCGGGGTTATATTCTCTGATTGGAATATACTCATAACTTTTTGGTCTGGGGTCTGCACCCGTTAAAAGGTGGTGCATTGTCATACCGAGAGTGTATATATCAGACCTTGCGTCTGTTCTTCCGCCAAAGTGTTCAGGCGAAGCGTAACCTCTTGTGCCAAGCGCTGTTGTATCAGCTAAACTCTGTTCCTTATACTCACGGGCAATACCAAAGTCAATCAGTTTGATGTTGCCTTCGGGCTTGAGCATAATATTTGCAGGTTTCATATCACGGTAAATGATAGGCGGCTTCTGTGAGTGTAAATAACCGAGCGTATCACAAATTTGCTTTGCCCAATCAATTACCAAGTCCTGCGGCTGTGCTCCAAACTCATCAAGAATCTTATCAAGCGATTCGCCTTCAACATAGTCCATAACTATGTAAATCTGCGGGTCATCTTCTCTGTCGATAATATCAACAATTCTCGGAATAGCTGGATGGTCGAGTCTTTTCATAAGCTCGGTATCATCGGGAACCTTGTTAATGATTACCTCGTTATTTTTGCCGATGCCCTGTCTTTGCAGAACTTTAACAGCCCACTGTTTGTTAAGTCGGTTATCCATCGCAAGATATACAACGGACATACCGCCTCTACCGATTTCTTTCAGTATTTCATATTTGCCGTCAATGACGGTTCCTCGTTCAATAGCCATAACTTCACCGCCTTACTTCGTACATTTTAGTAGAGCAACTGTTATGTTGTCTCTTTCTTTTCTGCTCTTTACTACATCAATCAAATATCTGCTGTTTTGCTCCATTGTTATCGCATTTGTTGCGTTAGTAGGATTAAAGCTTTCATACATTTCTTCATCTGAAAGCACATGCCTAAATCCGTCAGAACAAAACATAAAAACAGTGTCTTCTTTAATAACACCTGTCAACATTTGAGGTTCCACATTTCTTGAAGCACCGACGCATTGAAGAAGCATATTCCTTCTCGGGTCTTTTGCTGCCTGTTCTGCTGTCATAGTGCCTTTCTTAATCTCACGAGCTATGAATGTCTGGTCTTCGGTTAACTGAATTATTTTATCGGTTAATTGATATACTCTCGAATCACCGACATGAGCGATGAGATACTTGCCTCCAATTACAAGCATAGCCGTAACAGTCGTTCCAAGTGTAACATCTACTGTTTTGCCGTATTGAGAAATCCTGTAATTCTGTTCTTTAATAAGTTTTTCCCATTCAGTAGAAAATGTGCGCCAGTTTAAACGGGTTAACAGTTTAGGTAATTCATTATCAAACCAATCCAAGAAAGCTCTTATCGCCACAGCGCTTGCAAGTTCACCCTTTTCCAAACCGCCCATACCGTCGCAAAGAACCACCATAGCAATTTGTCCAAGCTTTTCTGTATTTGCAGTTTTAATGCAGACACTGTCCTGATTAGTTTTTTTTACAATGCCGATGTCCGTTACGGCTGTCCCAACAAAATTCATATCTATCTCCCATAAAAATATTTGTGTTTCTAATTCTTTTAATAAATGCATTAATTAACATGAAATTCAAAAATTTCATTTGCTAAAGTTATTTCATCACCGTCAAATATTTCGACTTCATTTTCAACAGGTATCTCAATTCCGTTAACATATGTTCCATTTGTTGAATTATTGTCTTTTATGTAATACCGCTTCCCATTTGTAATTATATCCGCATGTAATCTGCTGACAGCGCTATTATTTTGGACAAAGTAATCAACATAACTTCGTTCTTTACCGACTCTGAATACCGGTTTATTAATATCAATTCTATCAAAGTTAGAGGTTCTGATAAAATACGGATACGATACCGTTTCTTCGGAAAGAAGTGCGGTTTCTTCATCACCAATTAACAATGTTGTGACATCCTCGTCATCAAGTAAAAAGGTCGCCTCTTCATCTTCTTCAACAAGAAGCTCTGTGTCGCTTTCCAACTCATTGTATTGTGATTCATTAGATGAGTTATTTTTGCCCAAGTCGTTTTGGTGATAGTATAAATCATCGCCACGAAGCATTTTGCTTTGTACGGGTCTTTGCCGCTTAACCTGTTTGTATACATCAGGATAGTTGTTAAATATATATTGCTCCACACACTGAGTTGATATGGCTTGTAACGATTTAAGATAGCTAATAAATTTGTTGATTTCGTTATAGTCTTCTGACAAAACAATATTAACCGAATATGCAATATCATATAAAAAAGCGGCAACATTAGATAACGCAAAGCTACTTTTTAACGGTTGATAAACCATATGAAGTTCTTTCGTTTTTTCATTAACAAAAGAGTATTCCATATTCATAACTAAATTGTTGATATTAAATGAATTGCGCTCAACTGATTTTATTATCTCAATGACTTGTGCAAATAATAAGAAGAATTCACTTACTGTAATGCTGTTTGCCAAATACTTTTTCAGTGTGACTCCGTTTGGAGAAAGATATGTGATTCGATTAAAAGCAGAAAAAGTGGGCTTCATTAATCCTCTTATGATTTTTGAGCGCATTACTTCTAATTCTCGTTGATTTATCTCGTCAGTTTTGCTTAATTTGCTGATAACAATTATTTGATTGTCTTTATGCTTCACTTTTAATTTAAACATAATTAAACACTTTCTAAATAAATCAAAATACAACCTGTTCGCTGCACGATAAACACTTTTAGTATCAATCATACCAAAAGATAACAAATAAAAAAGCGCACCGAAGCAGTGCGCTAAAAATGCATTGCTTCAACTGTCGCCAAACATATCGCATATACCATTAGTCAGTATGCTATATAAAGCATGCATTTTATCAATAAAAAGCATACCCGAAACTAATAGCTGTTATTCAATTACGATATATTTGGCTTTTTTATTTTAACATATTTATATTAATAAAGTCAATGTTAGTCAAAGCTTTATGTGCAAAAGAACCGCTTTGATAAACAATTGCGGTTCTTTTGCAATAGTGTGTGCGATATGTTGGCTTGTACTATTATCTAAATAATACCAAAAATTTTTTAATTATTCTATACGCTGAGAGCATATATTTTGAATTTTATTTTTTATCTTAAAATCGCTTTACAAAGGGATTGGCGTGATATATAATAAACTAAATGAGCAAAAACGGAGGTGCTTTTTTTGGACAACAAATGTCCCCATTGCGGACAGCCTATGCCTAAGTCTTCTTCATTTTGCATGCACTGTATGCAAATCACTTATGAAAAAGATTTTCAGCTGCAACAAAACAAAAAGAGCAACTTATCTGCGATAATCATATGTATTTTAGCAATAATAGTTTTGCTCAGCGGCATATTTGCTATTGTAACAATAAAACACAAAAGAGCGGTAAAACAAACTTCAGTAAAAGCGAGCATCTCCACAACAAAGCCCGACACTCAAGCTACTATCCAAAAAGCGACCCAAACTACTACTTCCGCAACAAAAAAACAAACTCCTAAAAAACAAAAGCCAAAGAAAAAAGTTACCACTTCTCCGCCCACTACGATTATTGAGGAGATTATATATGAAACTGCTCCGCAAACCACAAAAGCGCCGCCGACAACTGCAAGTAACAAGGTTGTTATAAACGGTTCTGTGCTTAGCGATTATCCTAATTCAAAGCAGGACAGTTCTTATACCATTCCCTATTCGGTCACTTCTATTTCTGCCGACGCTTTTCACGGTAACACTTATCTGCACTCACTCAAATTTTCAAAACGAGTTAATGTCAGCTGTAATTGGAGCAATCTTTTTGCAAGCTTGCCCAATTTGGAAAAAATATACATATACACCGGAACCTCTGCCGACACACAAGGCATGCAATACTTTGACGGAGAAATAATATATTATTATGACTGAACAACTTAAGAAAAAAACAGACGAGCTTTTAGAAGAATTAAAATTAAAAAACACCGATATACAAGAGTATATCGATAACAATCGCAACTCTTTTATTGAAATAAGCTTGAAAGAGTTTTGGACAGAACTGCTTGAGCGTTCACAAAAATCTAAATCAAATATCATCAACAGCGCCGATATTTCGTATATTTATTTTTATGAAATACTCCAAGGCAAAAAAATACCTAAAAAGGACAAAATTATCAGGCTGATTATTGCTATGGAGCTCGATTTAGATGACGCTCAAAACGCATTAAAGTACTGTAACCAAGCTTGTTTGTATCCGCGAATCAAGAGAGACAGCTTAATCATTTACGCGATTGAAAACCATTATTCTATTTTTCAAACCCAAGCACTTTTATCTGAAAACGGAGAGCAGGAACTACAGTGAGCGATATTAAGCAATACATTGATAAAGCATTGGAAAGCGACTATTCCTTTATTAAAACCTTATCTGAAACCTCGATTAATAACCTTAAACTATATAAAAACAACAATAACCGCAAAAAAATTGTTTTAATCGAATCAAAATACCGAAACGATGAGGTTTTCAGGGCTCTTAGGGGCATAAGAACCGACGGCTATACTCCTCAAATATTTGAAGTTGCGAGTGAAGATGACTACTTGTATGTGCTTGAGGAATATATAGACGGCAAGCCGCTTTCATCATATTTGTTACAAGAAAGCTCTCTGCCAAAATCGCGCATAATTGAAATACTTATCGACATCTGCACAGCATTGGAAATAATACATTCCTACAACATTGTGCACCGTGATATCAAACCCGAGAATATAATTATAACCCCCGGCAGAGCATGCCTTATTGATTTTTCTGTTGCAAAAATGATAAGCAACAAATCCGCAGATACCGTAAACCTCGGAACTGCGGGCTTTGCGGCACCCGAGCAATACGGTGTAACGCAGTCATTGCCGACGGCGGATATTTACGCTTTCGGTGTGCTTGCAAACATACTTTTTCTCGGCGTTCACCCTACCTCTTCAATACCGAAAGGACACATAGGCAGAATAATAAAAAAATGCACGCAAACTCAAACCTCAAAAAGATATCAGAGCGCAGGAGAATTAAAAAAAAAGCTGTTGAGAGCAAAAAAATTTATAAAGTAAAACGCAAAAATAAGGAGCTGTTCAATTCTGAACGCTCCTTGTTTTTTTATTAATACCTTATTTACTTTTAACGGCTTTTACCGCGCTGTAAGAAGAATAAATGTTAAGCTTTTTACCGTCAACAATTATTCTTTTATATGAGCGGACTTTAACATAGCAACGAGTCCCGCTTTTAAGCCCTGTTATCTTTTTGGAAGTTATGGAATTGTTATTAATATTAAACACCCTTTTGCCGGAGGTGAAGGCTTTATCCGTTGATATAACTACTTGATATCCGCCTATGGACGCGTCCCTTTTCCACCTTGCCGTTATTGCCTTCTTTTCAGATACAGGTGCATAGTTTACAATTACTCTCGGTTTTACCGTAAAGTAAAGGTATCGGCTTCCGGAATATGCGTTTTTAAAAGTAATTTTAACTTTATACTGACCTATTGCCGATACATTAGAAACCGCTTTTGAATTAGCTCGCGAAATGTATGTAACGGTATATTTATCAGCGGAAATCACTTTGCCTGCGCTGTCCTTAACAATAACTTTAGGAGCAACCAAGTTCTTCCCCGTATATGTCAAAACAGTGACGGAAAGCCTTACCGATTTAATTGATTTAACAACAGTTGATGTTCTGAGCAGTTTACACATTGAACACTCGTTGTTAACGACGCCGTTACGAGAAAATGAAGCGGGTTTTTTTACCACATTAATATAAATATGATTGATTTTTGCCAGCTTACAGTCATAGTACGCCTTGCAATTTTTACAAGTAAATCTTTTTGTTCCTTCTCTTTGACAGGTGGGAGAAACAGTTATTATTCCGCTGTTATATTGATGCGATGTTTTGTTAACTGACTGCGGAGCTTTTATAACAAATCCGCACTTTTCGCACACGCTACCCTTTGTACTGCCCTCACTCGTGCAGGTAGCAGGTACGGCAGGTATTTCTTTAGGAGCATGCGGTAAAATCGGCGTAATATCGCTCTGATATGTATCATTACAGTAAGAGCAGGTATAAGTCGTGTATCCTTGTTCTGTACAGGTTGAAGCCTTTACACGCTTAATATAATTGTGCGGAATTTTTTCAACACTTTGAGTATAAAATTCATCGCAATTTCTGCACTTGAAGGTTCTTACTCCTTCCTCGGTGCAGGTCGGCTGCGTTGTAATATTGCCGCCGTCATATTCATGCTCTAATTTTGCTATAGGCTCCTGCACCTTTAATATCAACTGACATCTTGCGCACTGAATACCGCTTGTTTTTCCTTCAACCTTGCAGGTGGGCGAAGTCGACTTAAGCTCAAACGGCTCATGCCCTAATGCCGCCTTGTAATCGGAAGTATAACTTCTTCCGCAAACTTCACAGGTATTAATTGTATAGCCTTGTTCGGTGCAAGTCGGAGCTATTACCTGCTGTTCATATTCGTGCTCCGGATTAGGATTATCAACTATTTCCATATATCCGCATACCGTACAGGTCTTTTTAAGCTTTTCGTTTTCAATTGCTTCGCTTACAAACTGATGCCCTACCGAAACAAAGCTCATATTATGATTATTTGCATAGCTCTCTGCAGTTGAACCCGAACAGGCAAACACCCTTGCTGACGGCAAAGCATTATCTTCAATAACACAATCAAAGCTGTTTATATAAATCTTGGTAAGCGCACTCATTCCGCTGAGCGCAAAAGAAGAAAGCCTTGTAATCGTTGAGGGCACGGTGAGAGTTGTGATGCTGTTATTGTCTTTAAAAGCATAAGAGCCTATTTCCACAACCCTTTTGCCTTCAACATAAGCAGGGATTTCTAATTCGGTATCATAGCCTATATATGAATCCAAACGAACGGTATCGTTTGTCAAGTCAGTATATTTAAAACCAATTTCCGGCTCTTCATCAAGCAAAACAAAATCAATTATTTCTTTGTATTTGTCATTTAAACCGAAAAGGTTATGGGCTGTTGAACCGTAATAACCGTAAACTGTTCTTTTCTGTGCTGAATATGCTGTTGCACTCACATCGCAATCTCGGCTTAAAAAAGTCCATGACTGCGTATATTGACCGAAAAGACTGCTGCCAATTACTATTGATTTTAATTGCTCACCAAAAATATAATTTTCAATTTTAGTTGTATCAATACAATATTGACCAATACTCTCAACTTGATTAGTATTTAATGTTTTTAGTTTGGTAGCATAAAAAGCCTTATGCGCAATTTCTTTTACACCGTCGGGTATAACATAAGTATCTCCGCTTTTTCCTTTAGGATAGCAAATCAATTTTGTTTTATCCTTATTAAAAAGAACTCCGTCTTGAACAGTTAAATACGGATTATTACCGGATACAAAGAATTCTTTAATAGAGTTATAAAGGAAAAAACCGTCTTCAATTTTAACATTATCACCAAAGTAAACATTGGTTAATGTCTGCTCTCTAAAAGCCGCTGCACTTATGCTCTGCAAAGAATTTGGAAAATAGAGTTCTCTTATCGGAGTGTATTGAATAAAATCTTGCTCAATATTTTTTAGTGTTTCCGGAAAAATTATTTCGGAAAATTCACAATTAGCAAGCGCACCTTGCCCTATTGTCTGCACACCGCTTTTTACAGTAAAAGTATCACCTTGATACGCACAGGGAACACGAATAAGTTTAGTGTAATCCTTTGAATAAAGTATACCGTTTTCCGAAGCATAAACCTCATTTTCCACAGCAACATTGATAGCAACGCAATCAACACACAAACTAAAAGGATTATGTGTTTTTTCATCAACATCAATTACAGTTTTTGGAATATTGATTTGTTCTACATTTAATGTTTTATTACTTTTTTCCTGAACCACCCAATAATAAATTGAAGTAATTTTATATTCGCCTATATACTCAGGAATATCCAAAACAGTATCTTCGCCAAAATATTTATAAAGTTGTGCCTCCTTGTCATCCTCCTCGGTAAAATTAACAGATGTGTCAATACTGTAATCGCCTATTCTAATAATATTATCATCGGCGAAAGAATTAATAAACCCTGCAGCCATTGCCGAAAAAACAATGCAGATTATTAAAAGGATTGATACTGTTTTTTTCATATAAATTGCTCCTTGAGTTGTTTTTTACTTGCGTGATTTTATTTTACCATAAATTTAAAAATATTTCCATTAGAATTTAAGTAAACAAAAAAACGGCTTATCACAAATGGATAAACCGTTCTGTATATTTTATTCTCTTTGAAGGGCTACTATCGGGTTGAGGTTACTTGCTTTGATGGCGGGGAGGAGGCCGAACACAAGACCGATTACTATTGAAACGCCTACCGAGAGGAGTATGCTCCAGCCGCTTATGAGTATAGGCACTTCCGAAACCTTTCCGATTACGAACGACAGCACAACTCCTGTTCCGATGCCGAGTATGCCGCCTATAAAGGTGAGCACGCTCGCCTCAACGAGAAACTGCATAAGTATCTGCGATTTTACCGCGCCTATAGCCTTTTTCAAACCTATTTCGCCCGTTCTTTCATTGACCGAAACGAGCATAATATTTACAACTCCTATACCGCCTACAAGCAACGAAATCGCCGCAATCCAAACAAGCTGCTTATTAGTGCTCTCGGAAAGCGACTGAATCTGCTTTGCCTGTTCAAGTATACTGCTGCCCTTGTAAAGCGTGTCGGCATCCAAATGATAATAATCATTTAATATCTCGGCGGTTTTATTGGCAGCGGCAGTCATTGAGTCTGTATCAACAGCTTTAACTGCTACAAACTGCGGCTCATCAAAGCCGTAAACCACAGGCCAGCAAGCGTCGGGAATGAGCACTGTGCCCGAAGTATAATCGGTCTTATATGTATAATAGTCGGTGATGGAATTTATGGTGGGCTTAAACTCATTTTTAAGCGCCATAACACCGATAACGGTAAACGGCTCCTCTTCAATTTCAATGATTTGCCCTATAGGATTGATATTCGGAAAGATATTTTCCGCAGTTGCTTCATCAATGATTGCGACCTTCTTGTGATTTTCAAAATCACCCTCCGAAAATCCTCTGCCCTTGGCAACTTCAAAATTGTAAACCTCAAGATAGTTCATATCCGAACCTATAAGCGTTCCGCCCGCAAGAGAAGTGTTCCTATAGAAAATATTGCTGTAGGAATTTCTGTTGTGATAGGTGCAAAGCGTTTGCACTTCATCTAAATCGAGGATTTTTTGCAGCACCTCCTCAGTTAAATATCTGACGCCCTGAGGTGCTTCCTGAACGCCGAAGTCCATCTCATAATCCTGATTGTAAAGCGATACCTTAACCGCATTTGAGCCGTCGCCGATAAGGTTCTGCTTAATCTGCTCGTTGGTGCCGTTAATAGTTGATACAATCGCAATAATCGACGCGATACCGATAATGATACCGAGCATCGTGAGCACGCTTCTTAATTTGTGCGACCATATGCCCCGAAGGGCAAGCTTAATATTTTCCATATGCCCTCCTTAATACATCTCGCCGAACAGCTCCTGCTGAGTTGAATGTTTAGTCTTTGCGCCTGCCTTCGCATTCTTTTCATATGGGAAAGCAAGCCAATCGTCATCGTCAAGTCCCGATATTACTTCAATATATTCGCCGTAAAGAGTCGAGCCTGTATTTACAAATCTCTGTTCAAGCTCACCTTTTTTGTTTTCAGCCATAACGAAGGATTTGCCCGTGTCATCGCTCATAACAAAGGATTTTAAAATGTAGTGAATTTGGTCGGAATTTTCTCTTAAATATATTTCAACCTTGTCGCCTATTTTTAAATTTTCCCTTGAGGAAACAGACACTGTAAACGGATAGTACGAAACATTGGAATTGCCTGCGTTGTTATCGGGCTCCTCCTCTGTCGGATAAGTTGAAAGCGCAACAATTACGCCTTTGCAATTAACATTATCCGCTATATTTTTAACGGTAACTATAGAATTAATCTTAACCTCCGCCAACTGTAATTCGCTTATATATCCTTGAACAAAGAAGCCCTTTTTGCCTATTATTTCCATAAAAGGCTCACCTGTTGTTCTTGAGTCTTTTTCATCGTTCAGGGTTTTAAGCGTACCGGTAACGGTTGCGTGAACAGTGGAATTTTTAATCTTATTTTGAATTCCCGCAATTTCGTTTTCACAGGACTTTTTCTCAAGCTCATAATCGCTTATTTCAAGCTGCTTTTGATTAATGGCGAAGGAAAGCTCGCTTGCAGTATATTCGCCGTCCTCACCCACATCAATGCCGAAGCCGTCCTCGGTCTGCGAAAGAGCAAAATTAAAAGTACCGTCCATCTTAAAAGTGAACATAATTTTGTAGATAAGCACGCCCTTGAGCTTGTTATCTTCGCGGTATTCAAGTATCTCGTATCTGTTTTCGGGTCTGTGAATACAGCGCGCTTTCATATAGTTTGCGCTTACGGTTGCGCCCGAAGCCACAAGATATGTATAAGGATTATTCTTTGAACCGTTGCCTTTATACGGCTTCATTGTGCCTTCAACCTTTTGGTTGAGAGTTTCGGAAACATTTGCGTCATCAGCTTCCTTTTTTCCTTTTTCAACCGGTTCGGTTTCTTTCAAATCTTTTAGCTCAAGCTTAGCGTTGTATATTGCTACATTTGCTTTTTCAATCGCAAGCTTTTTGTTTTTGAGCTCAGCCGCAAGAGAACGCACATCATATGTAAAGAGCTTGTCTCCAATGTTAACCTCCTGCCCTTTTGAAACATAAATCTGCGCAACCTTTTCCTCGCCCTCAAGCTTGACTCTTTGCGACATACTGTTTGTAACAGCGCCGTTTGTAACATTTGAATCCTTCTCCGAGGACATCATAAGGTCGCTTACTTTATAAACATTCACCTCGGAAGATGGCGAAACATTCAAAAATATTATTATCCCTATAAGAGCCGCTACGAGCAAACCAGTTATAATTACAAAAGCTGCGGTCTTAGACTTATTTTTACTCATTTTGCACCTCCTGTTCGGAAGCGCCTATAACACCGTCGCGAATATACAAAACCCTGTCCGCATTCTCGGCGATTTCAGCCTCGTGAGTAATCATAACTATTGTTACGCCCTCGTTGTTGAGCATTCGGAACAGCTCCATAATCTGCTTGGAATTCTCGGTATCAAGGTTACCCGTAGGCTCATCGGCAAAAAGAATATCGGGAGAAGTAACCATAGCCCTCGCTATAGCGACTCTCTGGCACTGTCCGCCGGATAATTGCATGGGCTTAAAATTGAGCCTGTCTGCAAGTCCCACTTTTTCGAGCGCACTTATGGCAAGCGATTTTCTTTCCCTCGGTGAAACACCCGCATAAGTAAGCGGTAGCATAACATTCTGTAACGCCGTGTCGCTCGGCAAAAGGTGAAAACGCTGGAAAACAAAGCCGATTTTCCTGTTTCTCATATGAGCAAGCTGCTTCTCGTTCATAAGCAAAGTATTTTCACCGTCAAGCTCATAATTGCCCTTTGTGGGCGTATCAAGCAAGCCGAGGATGTTCATCAACGTTGATTTACCCGAGCCGGAAGGACCCATTATTGCAAGATATTCGCCTTTTTCAACGCTAAAAGACACGTCTTTTAAAACAGGTACAACCAAGTTGCCTGTATAGTAGTCTTTATAAAGGTTCTTTACTTCAATTATCATTCTTGCTTTCCTTTATAACTTCCATTCCGATTTTTACCGTTGCGTCGGGATACGCGATATTGTCATTAAGCGTTAAGCCCTCAGCAATCACATAGCAGTTAGTGTCCTTGTTAAGCTCGCCCAAAACGACATATTGCTTTGCAATTTTACCGTCCTTTTCAGCCATAACATATGGCTTTTTCGTCTGAGCGTCAACGATATAGTAAGACGGAAGCTGAATTTTACCGTCCTTTGTAAGCCCTAAATCCTTTTCAATGTAAATATGCTCGCCGAGCATCAAATCCGTTACGGAATCAAGCGTTACATAGAACGCATAGTTTGTGGACGCCGTAGGATTGTTCTCATTTTTGTAAATCGGATTATCCTTATCAATCTCGCTTATTCTGCCTCTCCACACTTTGCTTTCATCAGTTCTGGAGTGAATAAGCATTTTTTGTCCGAGTTTAATTTCATCAATATTCTGCTCGTTGATAACGCCCTGAATACGGTAGTCGCCAGTTGCCATAATCACAATATATGTATTGGTAGCGGATTCCGAATCAAGGTCCTTTATTTCCTTGACTACGCCTGAAATCGGAGCGGATACTGTAGCTTCGGACGCTTCGTCCTGAAGTTTTGAGAGTTCTAACTGTTTGGACTCTATGTCGTAAGAATTCTGCTTTATTTCGTTTTGCTTTTGGAGTATCTGTACCGAATATGTGCTCTTTTCGCTTGAGGATGCCTCTTCACGCTCCTCCATAAGCTGATAAAGCTCCTCCTGCAAAGCGGCAGCATTGTTTCTGAGCTTTTCAATATCGAGCTGCGCCTGCCTCGCACTCATGGCGTTTTCGCTCATATCATAACTGAAAAGCTTATCGCCCGCTTTAACATTCGAGCCGACTTTAACATAAGTTTCGGCAATCTTGTAAGCGGTGTTGGCATTGACATTAACGCTCTTCTGGCTTTCAACCACGCCCGCATAAACATTTGAAGCGCCGGTTGATACGCCGGAGGAGGTTATTTGCGCCACGGACTGCACGCTCGCCTTTCCGGTATTTTTATCATTTGTGAGCACAAGACCGACAATTAACGCCACAATCAAAAACGCTACTACGCATACGGCAATTATTATCGGCTTTTTGTTTTTCTTTCTTCTCGCCATTTCTATACTCCAAAATAATCTATAATTAAATATATAATAACACAAAATAACTTAATATATCAAGTTAAATTTATTGACTGAGTTTTAATACTGTGATAAAATTATTTAAAATTCGACAGGAGAGCGCATTTATGGTAAAAAACTGTGTAATTTTCGGAGCAGGCGATTATTTCGGCGATGAAAGCGTGCCGCAGGATAGTTTTGTTATCGCGGCTGACGGCGGAATTGATATCTGCATAAAAAAAGGAATAAAGCCCGACTTGATTATAGGCGATTTTGACTCCTTGGGGCGTATTCCCGAGGATAAAAACACAATAATTCTGCCGAAAATTAAGGATGATACCGATATGATTGCCGCCGTGAAAGAGGGCTTAAAACAAAAATGTAAAGTTTTTTACCTTTACGGAGGAACGGGCGGAAGAGTGTCGCACACGCTTGCCAACATAGACACGCTCGAATACATAGAAAAGCGCGGTGCTATAGGATATTTGAATGACAGAGAAGAAGTGCTGACCGTCACAAGTAAAGGCGTAAACCTTGACAAAAATTACAAGGGATACATCTCGGTTTTTGCTAAAGGCGGCGACGCGCTCATCAGCGAAAGCGGTTTAAAGTATGAATTAAACAAAAAACTCATCACTTCCTCCTTCCCTTTAGGAGTCAGTAATGAATTTACGGGTAAAAAATCGTCAATAACGGTTCATTCGGGAACGGTTTTAATTGTTATTGAGAAGCAATGATTTAAATGATTTATTTGTTTTTAATATCATTTAAGAATTTTAGCAGGAACGGCACCGAAACGACAGCGGCGATTAAAAATGATATCGGCTGTGCGATTTCAATTCCCTTTAATCCGAAAAATGCAGGCAGAATAAGTATTAGCGGAATAAAGAATAAGCCGTTTTGAGCGCAGGCGAGGAAAAACGCCCGTCCGCTTTTGCCTATACTTTGGAAAGTCATATTTGCGCTCATAATAGTAGGCATAACGAGTAACGCAACGCAAAGAGCGCGCAGCGTGAAGGTGCCGATTTCAACAATTTTAGGTTCCGAGCGGAAAAGAGTTATAACAGGCTCGGCAAAAATAAAGCACAGCACCGAAAGCACGGCTAATACGGCTGAGGAGAAAGCCCAGAGAAATTTTATGCTCTCGCTTACTCTGCTGTATTTTTTTGCGCCGTAATTAAAGGAACAAACGGGCTGAAAGCCCTGCCCTATGCCGATACAAACGCTGAAAATGAACATAAGCACTTTTGCGACAATGCTCATGGCGGCAATACATTCATCGCCGTAAGGCGCCGCCTGAATATTGAGAAGCATAGTTGAAACGGAGTTGAGCCCCTGCCTTGCAAAACTCGGCGCGCCGACGCTTACAATATCCCATAAATAGCGCGGCGGAGCCTTCAAATATTTAAGCGAAATTCGGCTTTGCGTTTTCTTCATAATAAAGACGCTCAGCAGAATGAACATACTAAGATACTGCGAAAAAGCGGTTGCAATCCCCGCGCCCAAAACGCCTAAATCGAATACAAATATCAGTATCGGGTCTAATATAATATTGAGCACGCCGCCCGTAGTTAAGGCAATCATCGCAAGCGCAGCTCTGCCCTCATAGCGCAAAATGTTGTTTAAAACGCAAGAGGTAGTCATGGCGGGAGCGGCGATTAAAATGCAAATGGCATATTGCTTCGCATAGGGCAAAATGGTGGGAGTGCTGCCTAACAGCCTCATAAAAGGAGTTAAAAAACTCAAGCCTAAAATGAGAATGATGAGGCTTGTAAGCAGGGCTGAAAAGAAGGCGATTGAAGAATATTGCCTTGCGCTTTCAATGTCCTTTGCGCCCAAACGCCGTGAAATGTTACTGCCAGCACCGTGACCGAACATAAAGCCGAATGCCTGCAAAACCGCCATAAGGCTGAAAACAATGCCCGTCGCGCCGCTTGCCGCAACGCCGATTTTTGAAACAAAATAAGTATCGGCAGCGTTGTAAATCATGGTTATCATCATGCTGATAACCGTAGGCAAAGCCAAACTCACGATGAGTTTTTTCACCGGAGTTTCAGTCATTTTCTTGAATTGTTTTGCGGCGCTGTCAGTCATTTTCTCACCCCCTGAAAGCAAAGTGATAATATCAACTGTTTTATTATAACAATATTTAATGCAATTTACAAATAAAAGCCGAAGAAAAAATTTTTTTATTTTTTCCTTTTCTTTTTGCATTTCTTGTGCTATACTGTTAAAGCAAAATTGAAAATCAACTCGGAAGCGTATCGAAGTGGTCATAACGAGCCGCACTCGAAATGCGGTTGTCCGCAAGGGCACGTGGGTTCGAATCCCACCGCTTCCGCCAAAATACCGAGCACCCCGTTTTTTGGGGTGCTTGGTGTTTTTTAGATAGTGGGATTCGAACCCGCAGGCACGAGCGTTAAGCAAAACAATCCTGTGAATTGTTTTGTAGCGAGTGGTGGTGAAATCGGTA
>CADBNM010000098.1 GCA_902796055.1 Oscillospiraceae bacterium | reverse complement strand
GATGCCAAAGGATTAAGCGTGAGCCTGCCTTCATTCTTAGCAGTCTTATCGCCGAGCTTATACGCCGCAAAAGCATGAGCATATTCGTGAATAGGATTTATAAATAAAACCACAAACATTAATACAAACAAATTGATTAATGCTGTTTTAAAATCGCCCGATAATAAATAAGAAATAATCATTTCAAATACTAACCTTTCCTAAAAACTACAACTCTCTTAATGCCGTTATAATCCTTTATTGTTTTGATGTGATTTAAGGATGAAAAAATATTAATCACTTCGGTTTCCTGATTTTCACTTATCTCAACTGCGAGATATCCGCCATTTTTCAAAAGCGGCATAAAATTTTGATTTATTGCTCTGTAAAACAAATAGCCGTCATTTCCGCCGTCAAGAGCTGTTAAAGGCTCATTTAAAACTTCTTTTTGTAAACTCGCAATATCTTCACTCCTAATATAAGGCGGATTAGATAGGATAAAATCTGACTTTTCAATATCTAAATCCGGTTTTTTACAAATATCAAACTTTACGGGAATAACGGCGCAAGAATTTAATGTAATATTCTTCAACAGCATTTCATACGCACCGTCATACTTTTCAAAAGCATATACTTTTGCACCGCTAAGCTTTTGAACGCTTATCGCCACGCAGCCCGTTCCCGAGCACAAATCATATACAACGGACTCCGGAGTTATTTTGTCGGCGAGACATTCGCAAAGCAGTTCGGTCTCGGGACGAGGAATGAGAACATTTTTATTTAGTAGAAATTCGCAATCCATAAATTCCCATTTGCCGACAATATATTGCAGAGGAATGTTATTCAGCCTTTTCTCGGTAGCAATATACAGTTCGGACAAATCATCATTTATCTCTTTCTCTGAATAAATATCGCTTAGCGAAAGCGAGAGAAAATGCTCCAATAAACATTTTGACTCAAACTGAGCACAGTCGCTGACTTCTTCAAGCCGCTTTGTCAACTGCCTGTATAATTGCAGCGAATTCATATACTGTCGTCCTCGGGATTGTCGGTTATAACCGACTCGAGTGAAGCTATACCGATTTCAATAATCTCATCTTCGCTCGGCTCTTGAGTCGTCAGCCTTTGCAGCCAAAGTCCCGGGGCAGATACTATTCTTACAAAAATGTTATCATGCTTGCCGGCATATTTGATAACCTCGTAGCCGATGCCCATCATTAAAGGCAGGAATAGAATTTTTATTGCAATCCACAGCGCCCTTATATCGGTAATGCTTTTTGGAAGAGCCGTGTTAAGAACTGTTGAGAAAATTATACTTACAATTAAAATCAAAAATATAAACGAGGTTCCGCAGCGAGGATGAAAGCGGATTTGTTTTTTGACATTTTCAACCGTAAGCGGTAAGCCTCTTTCATAGCAGGCAATTGTTTTATGCTCCGCACCGTGATATTCAAAAACTCTGTGAATATCCTTCATCCTTGAAATGATTGCAATATATGAGATAAAAATAATTATTCTCAATACGCCTTCAAACAACGGTTTAAACGGTCTGAGATTTGCATTTAAAATATTAGTCAAATCCGCTCCGCGCACAAATAACTGTCCGATATTATGGAACATACCCGCAAATCCCAGATTAGAAATACCGCTTACAAGCTGGAATAAAAATGTAGGAAGCCAAAAGAACAGCAAAAACGCAAGAACTAAACCGAGCACCATACCTATGCCGGAAATAACGCTCATAACCTTGTCTCCGAAATGGTTTAATATCCATTTATCAAACTTTGACAAGTCTTCCTCTTTTAACTCATTTTCATCGATGCCCTGCTTTTCGGCGCTGAGCATCAAGGATTTATAGCCGAGTACCATTGAATCAATAAAGTTAATAAAGCCTCTTATAATCGGAATTTTAAAAAGCTTTGATTTAGACGCAATCGGATTATATTCAATATTCTCGGTTTCAATGCTACCGTCGGGAAGCCTGAAAGCTGCCGCGCTGCCTTTAGGTCCGCGCATCATAATGCCTTCAATTAATGCCTCTCCGCCGACAGATGTTTTTCTTATCGGACATTTGTCTTTCATATTAACCCCTTTAATTTTTAAGCGGAAGGTTAATTCTTACAATAGTGCCTTCGCCTAATTTACTCTTAATATCTAATGTGCCGCCGTGCTTGGTAATAACCTCATCGGCAAGCGCAAGTCCTATACCGTTACCATGTACACGGTCATTCGCCTTGAAAAACTTTTCCTTTACCCTCGGCAAGTCCTCCTCGGATATTCCGCAGCCGTTGTCCCTGACAAATATAACAAGCTCGTTTCCTACAATGTTTGCATGAATATCTATCATGCCGCCGCTTTCGGTATATTTAATCGCATTACTGATTATGTTTACGAAAGCTTGCTTTATTCTGTCAGCGTCGCCCTTACTCATTGCAGGAATTTCAGGTGCGTCGTATTTGAAAGTCTTTCCGTCTCTCTTTGCGGTTTCACTAAGAACCAATGCTGCCTCATCAAGCTCAGCAAGCAAATCAATCGGCTCGTTTTTCATTATCATTCTATCGTTTTGTATTTTTGAAAAATCAAGCAGCTCTTCAACAAGACCCGAGAGCCTGTTTGATTCCGACACAATGACCTGCAAGCCTTTTTTGTTCAGTTCCGGATCCATATCGCCGCTTATAAGCGTCTCGCCCCAGCCCTCAATGGCGGTAAGCGGTGTTCTTAATTCATGCGACACGGTAGTGATAAAATCATTTTTCATTTTATCAATTCTGCCAAGCTCGGTCGCCATATGCCCCATTGATTTATAGAGTTCGCCGATTTCATCTTCACCTTTATATGTCGGCTTGACGCTGAAATCACCCTTGGCTATTTCCGAAGCCGTATCTTTAAGCTCTGTAATAGGCTTCGCAACGGAACGAATAAAATTCTTATTAAACGAGAACAAGAGCGCCGCAACGGCAATAATGAGAAAAATAACCGAAGCCATTATAAGAAAAACCTGAAAATTAAGCTTACTGAGTGAAGTAATATACCTAATTGCACCGATTTGTTCGCCTTCATCGTTACGCAGTATATTGGTTACAGCCATAACGGTTTCCGAGCCGTTAAACCTTCCCTTCCACTCGCCTCTTGAATTTTCGGAATTGAGCGCAAGCTCATAGTCGGGCATATCTACATTATTATTTAATAGCAAACCGCTTGAAGAAATTAAAGGCTTGCCGTTTGCCGAAATAATCCAAACCTCCATCTTATCCGAATAGCGAAAGTTATTTGTAAACTCAATTGCACCGTTTGTAAAGCTGCTTTCGGAATCGGAATAGGAATCAAAATAAGCGTTAACCGTATCTGTATGAATAGTATCAATTCTTTCTCTCACAGAATTGGTATAGAACATATCAATAATAATCGTGAAAGACAGCGAGAAAATTACCGTAAAAACAATAACTGCAACCAAAGCTGTTCTTTCCCAACGGGCTTCAAGCGAATTTTGAAGCAGTTTATTAAGTTTTTGCTTTAAACTTAATCTTACCACTGTGTTTTCCTCTAAAATTATTTAATCCACTTATATCCAAGTCCCCAAACCGTCATCAAATGCTGCGGGTTGGAGGGATCATCCTCTATTTTCATTCTGAGCCTTCTGACATTTACATCAACAATCTTATCGCCGTAAAAGCCGTGTCCCCAAATTTTTTCAAGAATATCATCTCTGTCAAGGGCAGCGTCCGGATTCTTGAAAAAGTATTCCATCATTTGGAATTCAACCTGAGTAAGAATAATCGGCTTGCCGTCCTTGGTGAAGGTTCTGTTTTTGGTATTAAGCGAAAACCTGCCGAGAGTTATCTCGTCTTCGGCGGAGGCAGGCGCCTTGTTCATACTTACTCTGCGATAAAGTACATCAACCCTTGCCATAAGCTCAGCGGGCGAAAAAGGCTTTGTAACATAGTCGTCCGCACCGAACATCAAGCCTGTCACCTTATCAATTTCCTGAGTTTTAGCGGTTAAGAAAATTATACCGATACCCGGCGAGCGTTTACGCAGCTCCTTGCAAAGAGTCAAGCCGTCCATCTCAGGCATCATAATATCTAAAACGGCAACATCAAAATCCCCGCCTGAATTTTCATAAATTTCAAGCGCTTCCTTGCCGTTGGAAGCCTCGGCGGTCTGATAACCGCCCCGCTTTAAATTTATGACAATAAAATCTCTGATTGTCGATTCGTCTTCAGCTACTAATACTTTCTTCATTTTTCCTCCTAACAGGCGCTACTTACAGACACCTGACTATCTTAAATTTACAATGCAGTTAGCTATCTCGTTCTTATTCAGCGCGAGCTTTGATTTGGAAGCGGCAAGCTTCACACCGTAAATCGTGCCGTAATCAATTTTAAGCTTATCATAATCCTTGCTGTATTGTTGCCAATCCGAAAGCCCTGCGGCAACTAAATCAAACAGTTTTTCGTTATTAGATGAAGTTATGTCATAAAAGGACCATACGCTCCCTCTTTTGGTTACTGCAACATTTTCATTCCAGCTTTCAGGAAAATTAAAAATCAGTTCATCGGTACATACGCCGTGAAGAACGGTTTTATATTCCTTTAAATCAAACTGCCTCCAATCAGTAAGTGTAATATACGGCTTGCCTATGCTTTCGTTTTCAAACGGTATTTCAATTACCGAATCGGTATTAATATCAGTTGAACAAACAGTTCCTTTTCTGAGCGTTATCGGATATGCGCCTTGCGAATTGGTTGTGCTAACTAATTTATTTAACGCATCATCCCAATACAGTATTTCGGTAATCATACTGTCAGTGTCAACAACGCCATCCAGGAAGAAAATGTTTTTCTTGCCGAGAAGCTGTATTTGAAGCTTTTTATATTCCGTTACGGAAGAAACAGTATTCAGCGATGAAATAGGCGTTAGCTTATTATCCTCAAAAACATAAACCGTTGCCTTGGCGGGACTGTCTTCATCATTGTAAGTATTCTTTAGAAGAAGTATTTCTTTTCTCCCTTCGCCGCTGATATCGGTAACGCACATTTTAGTGTAGATTAACGAGTCATTTTCCTTAACAACTGCTTTATTTTTTTCGGAAGAAACAGTGTATACCGACAGTGTGTTATTATCCTTACTGTCAAACATATTCCAACCTACGATTATTTCGGATATGGAATCATAGTCCATGTCGCCGAAAGAAAACTCTAAAATATCATTTCCCTGTCCTCTTATCGCTTCACTTGCAATCCACCTTGAATGCTGCTTAATGAGCACGCTCATATAGATTGCCGATGTATCGTCATTTTTCAATCTGTAAAAGGCAATAGCATCATTAGAGTTATCGGAATTCAAGTCCGTGAAAGTAATTGAAGTCGGATATTCGCCTTCATTTGGAGCCTTTAAAATAATTTCATTGCCGATACTTTTTTCAATTATATTTTGAATATCTTTATAGTCGCCGGAAGCTTCAGGAGGAGTCATAAGGCTTTCAGGTGACTGGGAATTTATTACAACTATAACAAGCAACGCAAAAGCAACAATTGCAAGCAATATATATAAACCCTGCTTTACCCGCTGTTTCAAAAGTAATATCCTCCCATTATTTATATATAAAAATATTATAGCATATTATATTTAAAAATCAAGAATTATATATAAAAAATCGGGCTGTTTTTCACAGCCCGAAAAATTATTGGTCACCTTTAAGTACAGTTAATACCTACAAGGTCTGACTTGCGTTAAGCAAGTCGAGTTCTTATTTTTACTGAACATTCACTTCAACTTCATATGTTCCGACAAGCCAAACTCCCTGCACGGAGGTTTTAAGAGTCAGCGATAATTTTTGATTGTCTCCCTGTTTAATCTCTTCGTCAATGTTCAAAATTGCAGAAATGTTTTCCGCTTTTATGGACTCAACAGATTTTGTTAATCCCGCCGCGGTAACATCAATTGATTTCGTTAAAATCGTAACCTTTTTATCGGTAGCGTTAACGATTTCAATATTCGAAGCCGGCAATGATATTTTCTTTGACTCATAGCCTGAGAGGTCAATAGTTACTTTTATGCTGCTGACTTTTGAAAGTATCTTAATACCCGCGATTGTTGAAACATCAAAGTCAAACGCTGTCTCGACATTTGTCAGTTCGGAAAAATCGACAGTGCCTATAACTACACTCTTCATCTCATCAACCGTACTTGCCTCGCCTGCTATATTCAGAGACGATACAGAGTAAGAAATATCAATATCCTCTTGCGTGACTCCGCTAGGCATATTTGTAAGCTCAACAGAAACCGGAAGCTGAGCAAGCTTAAAAACCGGTATGGTTACAGTAAAGTTGTCCGTTTTGTCAATCACTATATTTTGAATCTCGTTATCATACTTGTCAACAGCGACAATCTCAGCATTATATGTGGTTGTTTTTGTTAAAACATCCGCTATATCCGCCCTCGCAAGTATCTTGCTTATTTTAGAGACCTCGGTAGACGGTCCGTGAGCAAGCAGCTTATCTTCGGAGAAAGTTATTGTGCCAAGCTGATAACCTTGCGGAACCTCGGGTTCATCATGCAAATCAAGAGTTACAGCCATTGATACTTCCTTATAGATATCAAAGTAAACCTCGACCGAAAGTGTATTGGTATTAACAATTTGGAAGTCCTTGTTACTGTCAATAGTAACGGACAAAGGCAGCGTATGCTTCCCGGGTGTGTTAACATCAAGCGTTGAAGCAATAACCTTTATATCATCGGCATCTACGGTTCCTATAACTGCTTTTTTACCTACAATATTAACCAAAACGGTTGAATTTGAATAATCACCGAATTGTTGAAGATTAAACTGTTTAGGCACAGTCATAGAATCCATTTTAATCGGAACCTCAACGGTTTTTTCCTGTTCCTCACCGCCGTACAAAGAAAATCCGACCCAGATAATGAATGCGAGGAAAAGCGACATAATGAGAACAAATTTATTGTTATCAAACAATCTGCCTATAGTAAACTTTTTTTCTTTACTCATTATTCCTCACCGCCTTTCTTCTTTTTTGAAAGCGAAAAGCGTCTTTTCTTTTCAGTTGAATCCTCATTAACCAATGCTTTAAGCAAATAATCGCGCAGTTCGCCCGAAGTTACATCGTGCCTGATTCTGCCCTTTTCGACATAAGAAATAGAGCCTGTTTCCTCACTGACAACCACAACAACAGCATCGGTCTGCTCAGTCATTCCGACAGCGGCTCTATGCCTCGTGCCGAATTTTGCGTCAAGATTAGTAGTATCGGTAAGCGGCAAAATACAGCCCGCATATGCGATTCTTGAATCCATAATAATTAAAGCGCCGTCATGTAAAGGAGACTTTGGATAGAAAATATTTCTAACCAACGCAGAGCTGACACTCGCATCGATTTTTGTTCCTGTTCTTACAACCTCGCCGAGCATAGAACGGCGCTCAAACACAATAAGAGCGCCGATTTTATCATCGCTCATTGAGCTGCAGGCTCCGCAAACCGAGTTGATTGCTTTCTTGGTGGGAGCAATATTTTCATCCCGTGTATAAAAAATCTTGGCAAATGAGCTTCTGCCCATTCTTTCAAGTACGCTTCTGATTTCGGGAGTAAACAGAATCACGATTAGCACCAATACGCTTGCAAACAAGGTATCAAAGATATACTTCATTACAGGCATATCCAAAACTGCAACAACAATGTAAACAACCGCAAGAATGAATAAGCCTTTAAAGATTTGAACGCTTCTTGTTCTTCTTGCGAGTTTTATCAGTTCATAAATTATTAAAGCTACAAGTAAAATATCCAGTGTATCCTGAATCGGTCTGTAACTTGATAAAACAGCTAAAACCTGTTGAAAAAATGTTGTTAACGCCGCCATAATTACTCCTTTAGTCGTAGTTATATTTATTATAACACTTTTTTAAAAAATTTAAAAGGCTGAAAGCGATTTTTTTATTGTGCTTATTGTATAATTTATCTCTTTTTTTGTTGTGAAAAATGACGGAGATATTCTAACTGTTCCGTCCTTCAATGTATTCATTTTTGTATGAGCTAATGCCGAACAGTGATAGCCTGCTCTTACGCAAATACCTTTTTGAGCAAGCTTTGCCGCTGCTTCTTCGCTGCTCATACCATTTATATTAAAAGACAAAATCGGCGAAAAAACACTTAATTTGTCATAATCTGCATATAATTTTAAAGCGTCAATTTCACTTAGCTCTTTATATAAATAAAGGATTAACTCCCTTTCGTGGTTAAATATTGTATCAAGCCCTGTTTTTCTGATAAAATTCAAGCCGTCGCCTATGCTTTCAATTGCAGGCACCGCTAAGGTTCCCGATTCAAGCATATCGGGCAAATATGAAGGTTGAGAATAGTTTAACGAATCGGAGCCCGTGCCGCCTTCAACAATTGTATTAAGCGTAAACAAACCATCGCTGATTAAAACGCCTGCTCCCATAATTCCGTATAACGATTTGTGTGAAGGAAGACAAAGAAAGTTAATATGCATCTGCCGCATATCAATTTTTAATACTCCTGCGCTTTGCGCAGCATCAACAACAAATATTATTCCGTTTTCTTTACACAGCTTTCCAATTTTTTCTATAGGATTTACAAAACCGAATACATTTGAGGAATTATTGCAAATAATAAGCTTTGTTTCAGGTTTGATTTTTCCTACTAAATCGGATATAGTGGCATTTTCGTTGTAAATATCGGTTTTAAATATATCGTAAGTTATATCGGCGTTTAAACGCATTTTTTCGAGGGGTCTTATCACACAGTTATGCTCTATATCGGAGCAAAGAACATGATCGCCCCTTTTTAGAATTCCTTTTAACACGGTATTAACAGCGTATGTGCAATTTAGCGTAAATGAAACGCAATCGGGAGACGGCGCATTGAAAAAGTCGGTAAGATTTTCTCTTACCGAGTAAATCTTATCGGCAGTATCCATTGACATTTCATATCCTCCTCTGCCCGGATTGGCAGAGTATCTGCGCACATTGGTGACTAAGGAGGAATAAACCTCTTTTGGCTTGGGAAATGTGGTTGCCGAGTTATCTAAATATATCATAAAACTTTAAACTCCTTGTATTTAATTCGTGAATTATTTATTAACTCTAACACCTTTCCCGACTCGCCTTTTAATATTACGCTGTAACCGCATCCTTCCCCTTTTGCTATTCTTGATGAACGACGAATCGTTGCTCTGTATCCGTTTCTTTTGAGCAGGCTTTCGATTCGTTGAGCATTTGTAACCGAGCCTGCTTTAATTTGTATTTCGGACAAATTATCACCTCCTCAGTACATAATATGCAAAAAGAGAAAAAAAGCAAAAAGCATTCGTCATAACCGAACGAATGCCTTTTATTATATTTTATATCTTTAATTGCCTTTTAATACATTCCGCCTTGCTGCATAGCCGCATTAGCCGCAGCCTCAGCCTCGGGGTCGGGAATATCGGTCACCAAGGACTCGGTAGTGAGTACCATTTCTGCAACAGAGGAAGCATTTTCAAGTGCGCAGCGAGTAACCTTTGTCGGGTCAACAATACCCGCTTCCATCAAATCGCAAAACTCATCATTTGCAAAGTTGCAGCCAAAGCCGACCTTATTTGCAGATTTAATTCTATCAAGCACAACGCTGCCTTCAACACCTGCATTGAACGCAATTTGCCTAACAGGCTCTTCAAGCGCCTTAAGCACAATTTTAACGCCTGTTTTGAAATCCTCGTCATCGGTATCAAGCAATTTTTTCGCTTCGTCGGACGCATTGATAAGCGCAACACCGCCGCCTGCAACAATTCCTTCTTCAACTGCAGCTTTTGTTGCAGCAAGAGCGTCCTCAATTCTGAGCTTCTTCTCTTTCATTTCGACCTCTGTTGCCGCGCCAACTCGGATAACGGCAACACCGCCCGCAAGCTTTGCAAGCCTTTCTTGCAACTTTTCTTTATCGTAATCACTTGTAGTTTGAGTCAAAAGAGCTTTAATCTGATTAACTCTTGCGCTGATTTCACTCTTTTCGCCTGCACCGTCAACAATAATAGTGTTATCTTTAGTGATTTTTACCTGCTTTGCTCTTCCAAGCTGTGATACCTGAGTATCCTTTAAGTCAAGAGCTAAATCAGCGGAGATTACCTGACCGCCTGTAAGAATAGCAATATCCTGAAGCATTTCTTTTCTTCTGTCGCCAAAGCCCGGAGCTTTTACGCAAACGCAAGAGAAGGTGCCTCTGAGCTTGTTGAGCAAAAGAGTTGCAAGCGCTTCACCTTCAACATCCTCGGCGATTATAACAAGCTTCTGCCCTGCTTTAAGAATTGTTTCAAGCAAAGGTAAAATCTCTTGAATATTAGTTATTTTCTTGTCGGTGATAAGAATATACGGGTCGTCAATAACCGCCTCCATTTTATCGGCATCGGTTACCATATAAGGTGAAATATAACCTCTGTCAAACTGCATACCTTCAACAACATCGCATGTGGTATCGGCTGTTTTTGACTCTTCAACAGTAATTACACCGTCAGCCGAAACCTTATCCATTGCATCAGCGATAAGGCTTCCGATGTATTCATCGCCGGCGGAAACAGTCGCTACTCTCGCTATATCCTCGTTGCCTTCAACTGCTTTTGAGTTGTTTTTAACGCTCTCAACCGCAGCTTCAACAGCTTTTTTCATACCCTTTTTTATCACCATGGGATTTGCGCCTGCGGACACATTCTTAATGCCTTCTCTAACAAGCGCCTGAGCAAGCAAGGTTGCCGTAGTTGTGCCGTCGCCTGCAACATCATTGGTTTTTGTTGAAACCTCTTTAACGAGCTGTGCGCCCATATTTTCAAAAGGTTCCTCAAGCTCAATTTCTTTAGCAATGGTAACACCGTCGTTAGTAATAAGCGGTGAACCGTATTTTTTATCCAAAACAACATTTCTGCCTTTCGGACCGAGTGTTATTTTAACAGTGTCGGCAAGTTGATTAATACCGCTTTGAAG
>CADBNM010000097.1 GCA_902796055.1 Oscillospiraceae bacterium | reverse complement strand
TGCGAGAATACGCTTAAGTTCTTTTATAAAACGCTCGGTTTCACTGTCTTTAATAAGAGTGTTGAGCGCAAAATGCACCTTAACGCCTGCACTGTGGCAGAGCTTTACCGCTTCTTCAAGCTCTTCGTCGGAAAAGGATTTCGCATTTCTTCTTGCATTGAAATCCTTTCCTGCAAGATATACGGCGTCCGCCCCGTTTCTAATAGCGGCACAAACCGACTCCGGGGAGCCTGCGGGTGCTAAGATTTCAGCCATCAGCCAAGCTGTGCCTTAAGTTTTTCGAGCTCTCTCTTGTAATTTTCCGCTTCCATTCTTGCTCTTGCGGCGTCCTCAAGGTAATCCTTGATTTGAGAGCGGAGATTATCAGAAGAATTGTTGTGCTTTTTGAGTTCATCCTCACTGTCAAGCGCAACTAAAATAGCCGCCTGAGATACGGAAATGCTCGGATTTGAAGCAACAAGCTCTTCAATTTTTGCGCTGAGTTCTCTTGCGAGCTCCTCAACATAAGCAGGCTCGTCCTCGCTGACGAGTGAGAAGTTCATTCCTGCGATATTAACGGTAACTTTGGATTTTGACATTATATTTACCTCCAAAAGAGCATAAAATTATTCATTATAGAATCATTATACAATATTTTATCGGATTATTAAAGAGTTTTTTATAATTTTTTGTGATTTTTATTTCGTTGACAATAAGTGGAAGAAAATGTATAATTATATAGAAATTATTTATAAAAATACGGAGGTATTAATTATGGCTAAATTTGTATGCAGTGTATGCGGTTATGTTTTTGAGGGCGATGCTGCTCCCGAGGTATGCCCGATTTGTAAGGCTCCTGCCGATAAGTTCGTTAAGCAGGACGGCGAAATGAGCTGGGCGGCAGAGCATGTTGTAGGCGTTGCAAAGGGCGCTCCCGAGGATATTATCGCCGATTTAAGAGCAAACTTTGAAGGCGAATGCTCTGAGGTTGGTATGTATCTTGCAATGGCAAGAGTAGCTCACAGAGAAGGATATCCCGAAATCGGTCTTTACTGGGAAAAGGCCGCTTGGGAAGAGGCGGAGCACGCTGCTAAATTCGCAGAGCTTTTAGGCGAGGTTGTAAGCGATTCAACCAAAGAAAACCTCAAGGTTCGCGTTGAGGCTGAAAACGGCGCAACGATGGGCAAAACCGACCTTGCTAAGAGAGCAAAGGCGCTTAATCTTGACGCTATTCACGACACTGTTCACGAAATGGCTCGCGACGAGGCTCGTCACGGCAAAGCGTTCAAGGGCCTACTTGAAAGATATTTCGGCTAAGAGCGAAAACAAAAATACTCCGAGTCGGACTCCGGCTCGGAATTTTTTGTGATAGAAACACTGTTGTTTTAATTATTGTTATGGTATATAATAGTGTTAACACCGAATTTCAGGAGCAGAAATGATTATCAGAGAATATGTACAAAAAGATTTGCCGGCGATGATTTCACTCTGGAATGAAGTTGTAGCCGAGGGAAATGCTTTTCCGCAGGAAGAAATGCTTGACGAAAAGTCGTCAGCGGAGTTTTTCGCTTTACAAAGCTATTGCGGCGTGGCGGAAAAGGACGGAAAAATTTTAGGTTTATACATTCTGCACCCGAATAATGTCGGCAGGTGCTCGCATATAAGCAACGCAAGTTTTGCCGTTAGCAGCAGTGCGAGAGGTCAGCACATAGGCAAAAAACTGGTTTTGGATTGTATAGAAAACGCTCGTCGGCTCGGCTTTGGTATTTTGCAGTTTAACGCCGTGGTAGAAACAAATTTTGCCGCAAGGCGTTTATATGAACGGCTCGGGTTTAAGCAGTTAGGCACTATCCCTAATGGCTTTAGAATGAAGGACGGGCATTTTGAAAACATTTGTCCTTACTATATTGAATTATAATAATGAGGTGAAAGATATGAACGAGGTTTTAAAAGCGATGAAAGAGCGCAGGAGCGTGCGCTCGTTTAAACCCGATATGCCCGATAAGGCAGAGCTTGAAAAAATAGCCGAAGCGGGGCTTTACGCCGCAAACGGCAGGGGCAAGCAGGCGGCGATTATTATCGGAGTAACCGATCCCGAAATGCGCAAAAAAATAGTCGAAATAAACAGAAAAATCGGCGGCTGGCAGGAGGGCTTTGACCCGTTTTACGGCGCACCCGTTATATTTATAGTGCTTGCCGATAAAGCCTGCTCGACTTATGTTTACGACGGCTCGCTTGTACTCGGCAATATGATGCTTGCGGCGCACTCTTTAGGTCTTGGCAGCATTTGGATTCACAGGGCAAAAGAAGAATTTGAAACAGAAGAATATAAATCTCTTTTAAAAGAACTCGGCATTGAAGGTGAATGGGAAGGCATAGGTCACTGCGCGGTGGGTTATACCGACGGTGAACTTCCGAAAGCCGCCGAGCGTAAAGAAAACAGAGTTTTTTGGATATAAAAGGTGAAAATATGGCTAACGAAAATATAGCGGACCTTGCTTTAAAAAGAGAAAAAGCGATAGTAAAAACAAGCGTTATCGGAGTGATAACGAATGTTTTGCTTGCGGCGTTTAAAGCGGCGGTAGGTATGATTTCAAATTCCATTGCCGTAACGCTTGATGCGGTCAACAATTTATCCGATGCGTTATCATCTGTGATTACCAT
>CADBNM010000096.1 GCA_902796055.1 Oscillospiraceae bacterium | reverse complement strand
TTGGTGGAGATGGCGGTAATCGAAACCGCGTCCGAAAACTTGCCCATACCACTTTCTACATGCTTATTGAGTGATTAAAGTTTCCCTTTCTGCTTCGCTCGCTCACAGGCTCGGCAAATCGGTAGGCTCTAAATGATGACAGGCTACGAGCCGCTCACCCGTTCACCTTTACTGCTGTCGACACCCGCTACCCGAGGCGCAGTAACTCGGACGGATGGTGCTGCTGTCTATTAAGCAGCACAAAGAACAGTTTCGTTTTTGTCCTTTAAAATTTAGGTGCACTTTGTTGAGGCGTTAGTGCGCCGCCGCATGCTTATGATACTTCTTAGTCCCCGTCGAAATCCTTTCATCCCCGCATTTTCTCTCGCAGAAGGAACCTTCTGCGAGAGAAAATGCGGCATGTCTCCAACTAACTTAATATCTTTCTTTAATCGCTCTGTCCATATTGCGCTCGGCGCTTTTTTGGGCTTCAACCTCGCGCTTATCGTAATTCTTTTTACCCTTGCACAGCCCGATTTCCACCTTCGCTCTGCCGTTTTTGAAATAGATGCTAAGCGGAATGAGCGCAAGTCCCTTTTGCTTAACGCTGCCGTAAAGGCGTCTAATTTCCTTCTTATGCATTAAAAGTTTGCGCACTCTCAAAGGGTCACGGTTGAAAATATTACCGTGACTGTAAGGGCTGATGTGAATACCGTTGGCAAAGATTTCCTCATCAACGATATTGCACCAGGAGTCTTTTAAATTAACTTTTCCCTGCCTTAAGGACTTGACCTCGGTTCCTTTGAGTTCAATGCCCGCCTCATAGCTTTCAAGCACGAAATAATCGTGATACGCCTTTTTATTCGAGGCAACTTTTTGCATTTGTTCCATTATAATTCGTTTCTTCCTTCAAGCGCTCTTGAAACGGTAACCTCATCGGTATATTCCAAGTCCGCGCCTACGGGTATGCCGTAAGCCAAACGGCTGACCTTAAAGCCCATCGGCTTTAAAAGCCTTGAAATATACATAGCCGTAGCCTCACCCTCAACGGTGGGGTTTGTGGCCATAATAATCTCTTTGACTTCACAGTCCTCTACCGAAAGCCTTTCAAGCAATTCTTTTATTCTTATATCGTCGGGACCGACATCGTTCATCGGGCTGATTGCGCCGTGAAGCACATGGTAAAGCCCCTCGTATTCGCCAGTTTTTTCAAAAACGGTAACATCGCGCGGGTCCTCGACAACGCAAATTACGCTTCTGTCCCTCGCCGACGACTCGCAAACGGGGCAAATTTCGCTCTCGGTGAGATTGCAGCAAACGGCGCACTGATGAATATTTTTGTGCGCGCTGTTTACCGTATCCACAAACTGCTTTACCTGCTCATCGTTCATACTAAGAACATGAAAAGCCAGTCGCTGAGCCGTTTTATGCCCGATTGACGGCAGTTTTTCAAACTGCTCTATGAGCTTTTCAAGAGCTGCAACAGAATATTTCATTAAGACATCATCCCCGGTATATTAAGCCCTGCGATGGGGTTTTGTACCTGCGCCATCTTGTTGTCCATATCCTCGTCAGCCTTGCGAAGCGCCTCGTTAACCGCGCCGATTACAAGGTCGCCGAGCATTTCAACATCCTCGGGGTCAACAACCTCGGGATTGATGTTGAGAGTTAAAATCTGGTGCTTTCCGCTTACGGTTGCTTCAACCATTCCGCCGCCTACGGAAGCGGAATATTCGCTGTTTTCACACTCTTCCTGCACCTTTGCAAGCTCCTCTTGCATTTTCTGTGCTTTGGAAAGCATATCGTTCATGTTTGATTTGCCTTGATTGGGAAGTCTTACTTTCATATTTTACTCCTTTTTATCGCTCGCTAATGAATCGAAGAGGGTTTTCGTTAGCGAATGCCTTATTTAAAATCAATTTTTATTCCGTTTTCAGCCGCCTTCTCGACAAGCTCGGAAAGCGGGTCTTTGCTGAATTTAATATTGCTAAGTACCTCGTCCGCATCCTTTTCGCTGATGATTTTTGCAAAGCCGCCGCCTGTAACGGCGTTTGCACACTCAACTGCGTCCTCGGCGTTTACCGCAACCGAAAGCACATCCGATATTGCGGGATGAGTGCCTTTAACTACTATAGTTGCGCCGATTGCCTTTGCGGTTGTGCCGTTAAGTATAGTCCATACAAGGCGGTTTTTTGCAAATATTTCCTGCAATATTTCAGGCCATTCCCTGATGTCCTTAACCTCATCGGTCGTATCTTCTTCTGTTACTTCAGGTTGAGAAACAGGCTGTGCCGGTTCTTCCGTTTCCGGCTCTGATACGGATTCAAAGCTCTGTTCGGGTTCCGGTACTTCTTGCGGCTCGAAAGCGGGTTCGGGGTGAACCTCGGGCTCCTGCTGAAGCTGTTTTGGCGCCTGCGTTACTACAGGTTTTTCCTCTGCCTGCGGCGCTTTTTCCACAATAATTTCTTTTTTTGTTACCACACCGTTTTTAATGCTGTTTTCAAGCTCTGCAATACGCTTTAATACGGATTCTTCGAGAGTATCCATATCGGGTGAAGCAAGCTTTATAAGCGCCATTTCCATAGCCGTTCTGCCCTGTACGCCCGCTTTTATTTCAGCGTAAGTCTGCTGCAAAGCGGTGATTGCGCTTATAGTTGCGGGGAGGGTGAAAATCTGCGACAGCCTTACAATTTCCTCTAAATCCTCAGCCGAGCAGACTATGAGCCTTTCGGGGTTTTTAACCGCTCTTGCAACCATTATGTTTCTGAAATAATTTATAAGTTCGGAGCAGTATCTCTCCATATCGCAAGCCTCGGAATAAAGGCGGTTTACGATTGCAAGAAGTTCCGCAGTATCTTTATTATATATAGCCGAAGCGGTTTGAGCAAGATATTCCTTGCCCGCAATTCCGCAAACCTCGCTTACAAGCGCAGTATCAATATCCTTGCTTCTCGCTATGCACTGGTCGGTAATCGAGAGCGCATCTCTCATAGCGCCGTCCGAAAGCCTTGAAATTAGCAGCGCCGCTTCTGTTGTGAGAGAAATGCCCTCTTTTTCGGCAATATCAAGCAGCCTTTCGGACATATCCTCGCTGCCTATGCGCTTGAAATCGAAACGCTGACAGCGCGAAAGAATAGTCGCCGGCATTTTGTGCGCCTCGGTAGTCGCAAGTATAAATTTTACATGCTCGGGCGGTTCTTCCAAGGTTTTGAGAAGCGCATTAAAAGCGCCCTGCGAGAGCATATGTACCTCGTCAATGATATAAACTCTGTATTTAGTCTTAACGGGTGTGAACGCCGCCTCTTCTCTCAAATCTCGGATATTGTCAACACCGTTGTTTGAAGCGGCGTCAATTTCGGTAATATCAAGTATAGAGCCGCTGTCAATGCCCTTGCAAATTTCACATTCATTGCACGGCTCACCGTCGTGAACATTGGGGCAGTTTACCGCTTTAGCGAGTATTCTCGCGCAGGTAGTCTTGCCCGTTCCCCTTGAGCCTATAAAAAGATAAGCATGGGAGAGCCTGCCTGTTTTTATTTCATTTTTGAGCGTATCGGTTATGTGATTTTGACCGATTACATCGGAAAACGACTTAGGTCGCCATTTTCGGTATAAAGCAGTATACATGGTTCACTCCGTTTAAGTTATATTCGCGTTTAACGCGAGTTTAGCCGAGCAATCGCAGATTGCGAACGCCAAGGTTCTGCCGCTTGCGGCAGGTTCTTATATTGCTACGCAGTTATATTGTGCTTGCGCACAGTTATATTGCACTTCGTGCAGTTATATTTTTGCTACGCAAAAGTTATTGGCGGGACACCCGCACCCGATAACAAATAACAAAAAAGTCTATGCGTGGTTACTAAAGTAGCCCGAGTGGGATAATTTTTGATTAGACCGCAAAACAATTTTTCAGAAATTTTTTCAATTCTTAAAGAAAGCGAAGTGCCGCTGTACTATGTGTACTGCAAACTTCGGTTTCTGCAAAATTGAGTAAATAGATTAAATTCTGTTTGGGTTGGTTTCAAGTAGCCCGCTGCGGGGTATTTTAGTAAAAACGCATAAGAATTTTTTAGCTATTTTTTCTATTCTCAAAGAAAGCGGAACGCCGCTGTGCTTTGTGCACTGCAAGTTTCGGTTTCTGAGGAGAATGGGGAAAAGAGCAAAAAAGTGTATGCGTGGTTACTAAAGTAACCCGCATACACTCGGTCATATAGCATACAGGCTTGACTGTATCACACAGTGCGGGCTGTTTAGTGCTGCTCCGTTCCCGGCCTGACACGGTTCACAGTGACTGTTGCACAGGACCAATATGCTATATGAACGAATGTATGCGGGCTTTTCTTCTCACCTTTAATTTAAAGTGTATAGATTATACTATAAAACAAATATAATTTCAATAGTAAAATTAATCTAAAATTACACCCATAGTTCCGGGTACTGCGCAAGCGGCGTTTGATTCGTCCGTATCAATGTGCATAGCCCATGCATATTTCTCGGAAACTCTGACAATTACATCGTCAAAAACAGTTTTTCTTTCGCCTGTTTCAATTGCAACTTTAACAATTTGCTTGTCCTCAAGACCGTATTTCTCAGCGTCTTCGGGAGTAGCGTGAATATGGCGCTTTGCGGCGATAACGCCTTCTTTAAGTTCAACCTCGCCCTTGGGACCTACGATTTTGCAAGCGCCCGAGCCCTTAACATCGCCGCTTTCTCTAATAGGAGCAACTGCGCCGATTGAGCGGGCGTCGGTAAGCGAAAGTTCAACCTGTGTTTCGGGTCTTACCGGACCGAGAATCGAGCAAACGAGTTCTCTTTTTGCACCGATTATTTTAACCTTTTCCTCACATGCAAACTGACCGGGTTGTGATAAATCCTTTTTGTTGGTAAGTTCATAACCAGCGCCGAAAAGGGTTTCCAAATCTTTTTGAGATACATGCACATGGCGTGCAGAGGTTTCAACTATAACTTCCTTTTTCATAAAAAAGCCTCCGTGGATTAATTATACTATAATATAATATAACAAAACAACGGAGGTTTCAAGTGTGTATTTAGTTTTAATTGAGTTTTT
>CADBNM010000095.1 GCA_902796055.1 Oscillospiraceae bacterium | reverse complement strand
GGAATATCCTTTGCCCGTTTTGTAGTCCACAAATCTGTTAGCACCGGAGGAGGCAATAGGTGTATAACTCATTACGCCTTTACCGAACGAGCCCGCTTTTTTGAAAGCGCTTTCGCTTCTTACAAGCTCGATGTTTCTGTCGCGCATAAATTCATACGCGTGCTCGGTAACGAAGGTGTTTTTGCCGACCGTTACGGTGCCGTTTACGGCTTTTACCGCACCTGTTCGCAAATCCTCTTCGGTAAGAATATCACCCATTGCGTACTCCTTTCATATTTTTAGGTCATTTAAAGCCTTTAAATGGTGCTTATTTGCAGATTTCGGAATCGGTAATTACTGTCTGTCGCAATTATCGAGAGTGGGGAGAATGAACTCAACCTCACTGTGAGGACGAGGAATTACATGAACAGAGATGAGCTCGCCAACCTTAGAAGCTGCTGCCGCACCTGCGTCTGTAGCTGCTTTAACCGCACCTACATCACCTCTTACCATAACGGTAACAAGACCGCCGCCAACATGTACCTTACCGATAAGGTTTACATTAGCTGCCTTTACCATTGCGTCCGCTGCCTCGATAGAGCCAACAAGACCTTTTGTTTCTACCATTCCAAGTGCTTGTAATGTTGCCATTTTTGTTTCCTCCTAAAAATATTTTTATTTGAGTTTATATTGAAGGCACTATGTGCCTGACAACCGTGGTTCGCTCCGCGAAAATGAAGTCGCTTCGCTAATGAAGTTTTTGCTTCGCAAAAATGAAGTTTGCCTTCGACAAATGAAGTATTTGCTTTGCAAATGTTGTGGGCGGGATACCCGCACCCATTTTAATTGCCTGAAAGGCGGCGGAGAATTTCTTGGGTTATCTGCTCGATTTCTCCGCTTGAAACGGAGCTGCCCTGCGCGCTCTTTTCATACTTTATGGGAGCGGGGACAGGCGTTTCTTTTTTCGAGTGAACTCTGCTCTGCTTGATTATTTCATCGTAGCCTGCATTTATCTGCTCGTTAAACGATGAGCCGTAAACGCCCTTATTGACATTATCCGACTTGCTCGGTGCAGGAGTGTAGCCCGAGGTCTTTGCGGGAGCAGGATTGTTTCCTCTTACTTCTTCAAGTTCTCTTGCACCGTAAGCCACTCTGCGAATATTAATAAGGTTAAGCGGTGAGATATTATCGCTCGTTGCGCTGCCGCCTACCGCGCCGCAGCCGAGAGTGAGCGCAGGTGAAAGATTTGTTGTTGCGCCAACGCCGCCGAGAGCGCCCGGAGTATTGACAAGCAATCTCGATACGGGCTTTTTAAGCGCAAATTCTTTAATAACATTTTTATCCTGAGAGTGAATGGTCATTGTGTGACCTACGCCCTCGTTATATAAAATCTGCATACATCTCTCGCAAGCCGCTTCCCACGAAGGCTCTGTATAGAATGCTAAAATCGGGCAAAGCTTTTCTCTTGAATAGGGATTATCCTTTGCAACCGTTGTCTGTTCGGACACAAGCACTCTTGTGCCTTCGGGAATTGAGAAGCCCGCCATATCTGCGATAACTTTTGCGGATTTACCGACAATTTTCGGATTCATGGTGCCGTTTGCTCTGAGAATGAAGCCCGACAGTTTTTTGGTTTCTTCTTCGCTTAAGAAGTAACCGCCCTGTTTCTTGACTTCTTCAACAACCTTATCCTTGACGCACCTTTCCGTTACTATGCTCTGCTCGGAAGCGCAAATAGTGCCGTTATCGAAAGTCTTTGAGTCAAATATTCTTTTAACCGCAAGCGGAATATCGGCTGTTCTTTCAATAAAAGCGGGACCGTTACCGGGACCTACGCCTATAGCGGGGTTGCCCGAGGAGTACGCCGCTCTTACCATAGCCTCGCCGCCTGTTGCGAGAATAACGCCTATATCACGGCTCTTAAGCAGAGTGTTTGTAGCGTCAATAGTAGTAAGGCTGATAGACTGAACAATGTTTTCGGGAGCGCCGCATTTTTTGAGCGTATTCCTGATTATTTTAACCGTTTCAAGTATGCAGTTTTTAGCATTGGGGTGGGGGCTGATTACTATAGCGTTGCCCGCCTTAATGGAGATAATAGACTTATACATAGTAGTAGAAGTCGGGTTGGTTGAGGGAATAAGCGCCGCTACTATACCCATAGGCACGCCTACTTCCATAATTCCGCATTCCTTACAGTCCTTGATAATGCCGACTGTTTTCATATCCTTGCACGAATCATAAGTAATAGTCGAGCCCAAGAGGTTTTTGAGGACTTTATCCTCCCACACGCCGAAGCCTGTTTCCTCAACAGCCATTTTTGCAAGGCGCTCTGCTTGCGAAGCGCAAGCGGAAGCGATTTCACAGATAATTTTATCAATCTTCTCCTGAGAATAGGTAGCAAGCTCCTTTTGCGCTTCTTTAGCGTTTGCAATAAGGTTTCTTACTTCTTGAATTGATTGCAAATCACGGTCTAATGTCATTGTTCCTTCTCCTTTATATCAATGCTATTAATAATCTATCGGGTTATCTGCCATATTACATATTCTTTCACCGAACGCTTCGCACGCCGCCTTGCACGCCGCCTGTTCGCCTGTAAGCAAGCCGCCCGCAAAGTTAGTTTCGCTCGGTGGAGCGTAAGTGACTTTAAGTTCCACTTCAGCCGCTTTAAGCGCCGCGTCCATTCCGACAATAGCCTCCGATGGCGGAGCGATTAAATAAGCCATCGCCGTTCCCTCTTTAACGCCTGCCTGCTCCGAAAGATAGGAGCCTGTTCTCGAAATGCACTGCGCAAAGTAAACTACCGAGTCATCGTCGTTTGCGCTTATAAACGCCGCGTCGTTTTCAATGTAATTTACCGCCGCCGCAACGCCGCTTTTTACTTCCGCAGGGTCGGGCGAGCCTAAAATTCCTATAAATTCGCCCGCATATGCCGTGCTCGCGTTTGAAGAGCCCGCGTACATACTTCTTGCATAAACAACAAGGCAATCCGCCTTTTTTGTGGCTTCATCGAGAGCAGCGTATGAAACATCATCGCAATCGGTGGTGATGATACCGAGTGAATGTATACCCTTGGGCGCTTTGAGCGTTTTAAGCAGCGCCTTATCGGCATTCGGAATAATCTGCACGCTGAGTATTTTTGTTTTTAATTTATCTCCGCGCATAATCCACCTACTTTTTAAGCTTAACGCCTGACGCTTTATTCTTTATAATCAAATCTATTACTTCGGCAAGATAAGCGCCTGCTTCAACGGGAGTGATACCGCCCGAGTGAATGTTTGAAACAACGGTTCTCAGGCTCTCGCTGTTGCCGATTTTTGCTTCATATACTATATAGGCGCTCATACTTTCGGCAGTACCGAGACCCGGTCTTTCGCCGATTAAAATGCAAGTTACCTTTGCGCCTATAAGTTCGCTTGCGTGGTCCATACAGCCCACTCTGCCGTACTTTACAAAGAACGGAGTGCCTACGCTGTAGCCGAGCGCTTTTACGCCGTCCATAACCGCGGGAAGCACATTTTTTATGTTTGCTTCGATAGCCTTTGAGCTAAGACCGTCGGAGACTATAAACTGCACATCGGGATTGGCGGTACACTTGCTCTTTATTACCTGCGCCGTTTCATCGTCAAACCTTCTGCCGAGGTCGGGGCGGGTTAAATGCTCGTTGCGGTCGTGGCACTTTGTCTGCACCGCGAAAAGTCCCATTTCTTCAATGAGCTTTTCATCAACATCCGCAAAAACGGAGTCTCTTGCCGCCGCATGGTCAGCCCTCAAGGCTAATTGGGTTTTAGTCTTTAATCTCGCACCCGTTCTGCCAACGCCTATTCTTGCGGGAGTTTTTGAGAGCATACGGTTAAGCCCGTCAACATCCATGGGGTTATCAAGCAACGGAACATGCTTAACCTCGGGAGACGCGATGTCTTCAATATCCGCAAAATCGGTATTGTCAACCGTAATACTTTCAACCGCTCTTTTTATTTTCTCGGGTTCTTCGCTCTTACCCTGCTCGGAGAGTTTGGCGAGCACCGCTTCAACAACGCTTTGAATAGTTTTATCGTCCATAAACTTCTCCTTACTTCTTCAAGAAAATAGTCGGGTCGCCAGCATATTTTGTAAACTTACCGTCTTCCATAATGCCCATTTTTTCAAGCCATTTTTCAAATTCCGCAATAGGTCTGAGGTTAAGTATCTCTCTTAAAGCCTGAACATCGTGGTATGCGTTGGTCTGGTAGTTGAGCATTATATCGTCGCTTGTCGGAACGCCTAAAATATAGTTAATTCCGCAAGAAGCGAGCAAGAGTGACAAATTTTCAATATCGTTCTGGTCAGCCATCATATGGTTAGTGTAACAGCAGTCGCAGCCCATCGGTATTCCCGAAAGCTTGCCCATAAAGTGATCCTCGAGTCCTGCTCTTATAACCTGCTTTGAGTCATAAAGGTATTCGGGACCTATGAAGCCTACAACGGTGTTTACCATAAAGGGTGAAAACTCTCTCGCAAAACCGTAGCACCTTGCTTCCATCGTGACTTGGTCGGCACCGAAATGAGCGTCCGAAGAAAGTTCCGAGCCCTGACCTGTTTCAAAATACATCACATTAGGCCCTGTAGCCGTGCCTTCGGTAAGCATTAACTGCCTTGCTTCTCTTACTGTATCGGTAGTGAAGCCGAAAGCCTCGTTACCCTTTTGGCTACCTGCAATACTCTGGAAAATCATATCGCACGGCGCGCCTCTTTTAACAGCCTCAATCTGAGTTGTAATGTGACCTAAAACGCAGATTTGAGTGGGAATTTCAAATTCATTTTTTACTTCATCAAATCTCTTTAAAACTTCGCTTAAAGATGAAATGGTATCGTTAACGGGGTTAAGTCCTAAAAGCGCGTCGCCGCAGCCGTAACTGAGTCCTTCAAAAAGGGAGGCGGTTATACCCTCGACGCTGTCGGTCGTGTGGTTGGGCTGAAGCCTTGTTGAAAGGCAGCCGCGCTTACCGATTGTAGTATTGCAGTGAGCGGTTACTCTGACTTTTGAAGCGCCGTAAATCAAATCGAGATTGCCCATCAGTTTGCATACGCCTGCAACCGTTTCGCTTGTAAGTCCTCTTGAAAGGCGGCGAATGTCAGCCTCGCTTGTGTCCGACGACAAAATGTATTCGCGAAGTTCGCCGATAGTCATGTTTTTTATTTCATCGTAAACGCGCTCGTTGAGCGAATCCTGATTGAGCCTTGTAACATCGTCTTCTTCATAAGGCACAACGGGGTTTTCCCTCAAATCCTTAACCAACAGATTTGAAAGCACTTCTTTTGCGGCAATTCTCTCCGAACCGCTTACCGCCGCAACGCCTGCTAAAATGTCGCCGCTTTTTTCTTCGTTCGCCTTAGCAAGAACATCCTTTACATCTTTAAATTCATATGTCTTGCCCAATAAAACTGTTTTTAATCTCAAAATTCAATCCTCCGATTGGAATTTAACCGAATATTAATGTTTTAACCACTACCGGTATTACAAGTCCGTCCATAAGCGGTTTGCCGAGGTCAACGAAGTCGCCGTCGTCAACGCTGATATTATCAATGGAAATGATGTTTCTTCTATCGGCGTACTCTCTTTTTAACGCCTGCCCGAGCGCCTTGGCTATATCGCACTCGGTTATGATTATCATCGGCTCGCTCTCGGGTAAAGTTTCATCAAGCGCCTGCCCTATGCACTGCGCTATTTGCCTGAGTTTAAGATACGAGGGATTTTTATCGCCCTCCATAGCGAGCACTAAACGGTTTGTATCGCTCTGGCTCATAAACCAGTTAAGCTTTTCTTTTAAATAGTCCTTGTCTCCCTCAAAAACTCTCGCCTGGTCGTCAAAAGTAAGCTTTAATACAGGGGTGTTTTTAATAGGCAAAACGCTCTCGGAATAAGCGATTGTACTGCCTGAAATTGAAGTGGTGTAAGTGCCTGCTCCGACAACCGTCGCCCTGATGGTTTCTTTGGCTTTAATCAACTTGAAATCGCTGTATAACCTGCCCTGCCTGAACGCCTTTCCCAAATGCACGCCTATATCGCCGAATGCGAGCGGCTCTTTATCGCTGTTATAAATGCAATCCGCCACGCCGCCCGAAAAGCAAACCGCCCTGATAGGCTTATTAATCACAAGCGGGGTGCTTGTTTTTGTAACTATGCTTTTGGCAAGGTCGCTCGTTTCATAAAGTCCTAAATTCTGTTCGGTAAGGTTTACCATTTCGGCACAGAGCTTGTTTAACGCTTCCTCGCTCGTCGCCCTGCCTTCTTCGATGCCTAATGAGAGTTTATCGGAAATTTTTCTGACCGTGGGGCTGACATAGGTTACGGAATAGTCCTTTTCAAGCTTTAAGAGCCTTCCGCCTATATCGAGGCAGCCCTTTCCGACAACCTTGCCGCAGTCAAACACAACAATATTCGTTGTGCCGCCGCCTATATCAAGATTAACGGTCACGCAGGCGTTATCCTCGGAATAGGACTGTGCTCCGCTGCCCTTACCCGCTATAACGCTTTCAAGGTCGGGACCTGCGGTTGATACCACAAAGTCGCCTGCGAAAGAAGAAAGTTTTTTGAGCACTACCGCGCTGTTTTCTTTTCTCGCGCTCTCGCCTGTTATAATTACCGCGCCCGTTTGAGTATCCTCGGGAGAAAAGCCCGCCTTTTCAAATTCCGCCGCAACAATGTCTCTGACCTTGTCGCCGTCAATCAAATAAGAATTGATAAGCGGGGTGATGTAAATATCGCTTTTATAAATAACTTCCTTGTCGACAATAGAAATGTGAGGAACGGCGAAAAACGAAGCGGTGTTTTCCATTTCAATGCGGCTGAAAATAACCTGAGTGGTGGAAGTGCCTATATCTATTCCAACGCTCAAAATGCCGCTTCCCATAATTCCTCCTTCAGGCTCCCGCTAACGAAGAGTGGTACGGTTTTCATCAACCGATTACCCTTATATTATATAAATATACTAATATATTATAGCATTAAGAATTATAATTTGCAATATATTTTGTGCTTTAAAACTATAATAAGCACTAAATATTGCGTATATAATAGCCAATATGGCAAATATCTTTACTTTGACTGGTAAAATGTGATAAAATAGATTAAATTTTCGTGCGAGGATATAAAATGAAGTACAAATGCCTTATTACAGACCATGACGATACCCTTCTCAATTCAACCGAGGAGGTGCATTACCCTGCCATGGTTGAGTGCCTGAAGGTGCTAAGACCGAATATATCGCTCTCTTTCGATGAATTCGCATTTTACAATTTTGACCACGGCTTTTTGAAATACGCAAAAGATATTCTCGGCTTCAGCGATAAGGAAATGCAAATCGAAATGGAGATGTGGCGCGGGTGGACGGATGTTCACAGACCAACCTTTTTCGAGGGCGTTCGCGAGGTGCTGACTGACTTTAAAGACGCAGGAGGTATATTTATAGTGTCCTCCCATTCGGAAAAAGATGTAATATTAAAAGACCTTGAAAATGCACGCTGCCCTAAGCCGGACGCGGTTTTCGGCTGGGAGCTTCCGCCCGAAAAACGCAAGCCCTCGCTTTACACGATAGAGAAAACGAGGGAGATGTTCGGCATAAAGCCCGAGGAAATGATAATGCTTGACGATATGCCTCACGGGCTTGAAATGTGCCGAAAGGCAGGAGTGGAATTTATCTTTGCCGACTGGGCGAGAAAGCCCGACAGGCTAAGAGAAAAAATGAAAAAAGCCGCCGACTATACCGCCGAAAGCTTTTACGAAGTTAAGGATATTATAATGTGAAAAAACAAGGGGCACCCGCAATAAAGAGGTTAGGGTTTTTGCGTTGTTCTTTTATCCGCCTAAGCGATAAAAATCCCCTTGAATACGGCAAGTAT
>CADBNM010000094.1 GCA_902796055.1 Oscillospiraceae bacterium | reverse complement strand
GCCTGATATATGGTGAAATCGAAAATTTGAACATCCTCTTTATACATATCGGTCTCGGAGCGAATAAACTTGACCGTGTATTCCCCTGCCTGAGTAGGTTTCTCGCTTGTGTAAGTACTGTCGTCCGCGCCCCTATCTTTATATAATTTTGTGACAGTTGCATATGCCGGAATGCTGGCGGGAGAAACGCGCAGGCGCATAGAGGAATCTTCACCGTAAGTCCAGTTTTCGGTAATCACGCGCATTTCCATTTTTCTCTTTTCAAAGGGCTTGAAGGTTGCGCTTACTTCACAAGCGCCGCCGTTTAACTGCTCGGCAATATTCGCAGGTATATCATATTCATATGGACCGCAAATGCCGTTTGACCGCGTAGGCTGTACTGCGGTGCCGTTAACGGTCAATGTATCAAGTTCATAGCCGGTATCCGGCGTTATCGCCAGCGTAACCGCCTTGCCCTTCGGCACAAGGTAGGTCAGCGGTGTTTGTGTTGTTCCGCCGGAAAGCTGTGCTGCATTTTCGCTGCCCGCTACGCCGTCAGTCCACAAAGAAATAGAGCCGTTTTCCCCTGCTGCGGTAGTAAGCTCGTAACCTACGCCCGAAGTCATCAGATTGATTCTAAGCGGTTCCAAATTTGTGCCGCAGCTGCTCCATATACGGGAAGAAAAGCCCGTTTTCGCGTTGCTTGCGGCGGCAAAGCCGGTTTTATAATACAACGGGTTTTCTGACGAACCGCTTGTGCCTACAAAGCGCACGCCAAGGCTCCCCGCCGTGGTTCCCTGCATCACAGCTAATTGTGTATCGGCAGGATAATATATATTGCTGCCTTCGACAATTCCGCTCATCGGTTCCATTGATTCGGAATAGTTATAATGCCCACCTGAATCCACAATTTTTTCAAAATTGCTGTTTCCAAAGCGGGATGTATTAATGCCACTTGCCGCAAACAGGAAGGTATCCTCTGCGCCGGCTTGCGGAACGCTGAAATACACTCTGCTACGGATAGCGACATGCTTTTGCGCGCTTAGCGATAAAGGTGTGAAATCCAGAGGCTGTGCAGGATTGTCGGTGATTTGCGCAAAGTATAATTTATCCGTATACTGTTCAACATCCGTTCTGCCGATAGTGTGAACTTCAGCGAAAGAAACTTCTAAAGGTTTTCTGCTGCCATCCGGAAAAACGGCAGCATCCGCAAAGCTCAGTTTAAAACCGCCTAAACCGGTGTAACCGCCTTGCTTAACAGTGCAATTTTCGGCATACACATAGCCTTCTTGATTGATGTCAAAGCGTTTGGAATTGTCGCGGTAGCTAATTGCCGCATTTTCGCGATTGATTTTTTCGGTATCAATTCTCACGGTAGTAATCGGTGCGGCGGCAGCAAAATCAACATATGCCTCCCTTCCCTGCGCCGCTTTTGTCGCAAAAGTATTATTTAGCGCAGCGGCAAAGGGCATGGAAACAACCACACTCACAATAAAAAGGATTGATAACGCAACGGGTAGCAGCTTCTTCATAACAAATCTCCTTTTGAGTCTTTTATATTATTATATAGAACAAACGATAAAAAATCAATACATTGCGAATATCCTCGAAATAGATTAAAGAATTAAACGGCGCTTTCAACACTTGAAGAGTTTTTAATATAATGATATAATACTAAATCAAATCTGTTAAACATTTTAGGGAGCAAAAAATGAAAAAAGCATTGTGTTTAATATTAACTGTATTATGTGTTTTAAACTGCTTTTCAATATTCGCTTTTGCCGAAGGGACAGGCGGCGCTAAGATAACAAGTATCACTACTGCCGACCCGGTTTCAAAAAGCATTACTCTTGCTGTATGCCAGTCAAGGCAGATATTTATAAATGTTTCGCCTGAAAGCGCAAAAAAATATATTTGCTGGTCGGTTGAGGATGAAACAGTCGCCTCGGTTACGCCGAACGGACTTATCAGCGGAAAAAAACCGGGAAAAACCACTCTCAAAATCAGCGCTACTGACGGCAGTAATAAAAGCCTCACATACAACATTACAATAACTGCAAGAAAAGGCGGAAACAGCGTTAACGCAACAAATTGCAAGGTTGTAGATATAAAGAAAGCAAGATATGATTATCCGCGGCTGTGCAGAAACATACTAAAGCTCAGGCAGAAATACCCTTACCTTTTTCATTATGAAACCATTGGCAAGAGTTATGACAACCGCAGCATATTTGAAATAAAAATAGGCAATGTTAATTCCAACAACAAGGTTTTTGTTCAGGCTACCGTTCACGCAAGAGAATACAACAACTCCATGCTGGTAATGAAGCAGGTTGAGGCGCTGTGCGAAAACTATTACAGCGGAACATACAGAGGCAGATATTACAGCGAGCTGTTGCAAAATTGCTGTTTATACATTGTGCCGATGGCAAATCCCGACGGCGTATCCATCAGTATTCACGGTGCCGGAAGTATTCGCAATAAAACTCTCCGCACCAAATTAGTTAAAATGTGCAAAAAATATGGCAAGGGAAAGCGTTCATATTACACACAGTGGAAGGCAAATGCGCGCGGAGTGGATTTAAACAGAAATTGGGACTGTAATTGGAAAAAGAAATTGAAGCCAAATTACACCTGCTCGGAAGGCTACAAGGGTCCTCGCGTTTTTTCCGAGAGAGAAACAAAAATATTAAAAAGAGAAGTTGAAAGATTAAAGCCTAAAACAGTTGTCAGTTACCACTCAACCGGTTCAATTATATACTGGGATTTCATTCAAAGCGGCTCTTTCCAAAGGAAATGCTCCGATTTGTTTAAGACGGCAAAATCGCTTACCGGTTATCGTTCCGCAGGAAACCCGAGTTCTCACGGTTTTAAAACATCATGGTTGAGCCCTTGCTTTGGAGATTGGGTGGCTAACTCCAAGAAAATACCGACCCTGACTATTGAAACCGGCAGAGTCCGCTGCCCTATTGCGGCAAAACATTTTCCGAAAATATGGAAAGAAAATCGGCATATTTTGCCTGCTGCAGCCTATTTTTCGCTGAACGATACTACAATTGATTTTTCCGCTGTAGTCGCTCAAAGCAAAGGCTTTTCGGTAAGCGCAAAAAAAGCCGGTTTAAAGGACTTTTATTATCAAGTTTCATATAGCCAAAACGCAAAAAGCAAAAATGCCGAATATGCAGAATTTCCCGCAAGCAGTGGAAGTACGGAAATATCGGATTTAAAAGCTAACACAAGATATTATGTTTGTATCAGAACCGTGAAAAAATACGGTTCAATCAAAATCTACGGCTCATGGTCCGCACAAAAAAGCGTTAAAACAAAGGCATAATAACATTAAGAAAAAAGTTACTCTAATCATATAAAGCAGAATGAAAAATCCGCCGACAAAGTCGACGGATTTTTCTGGTCGGAGTGACAAGACTTGAACTTGCGACCCCTTGACCCCCAGTCAAGTGCGCTACCACCTGCGCTACACCCCG
>CADBNM010000093.1 GCA_902796055.1 Oscillospiraceae bacterium | reverse complement strand
GTCAAAAGCGGCTGCAGTAGTACTCTCGTCAGTTTTGGTAGAACCCGGCTCCGCTTCGCCCTTATTTCCCGAACAAGCGGCAAAGGAGATAACCATTGCTGCAACAAGTGCAAGCGCTACTAAAATTTTACTGAACTTTTTCATAATAATTCCTCCCCAAAAGCCGCGTTTTGGATTCAGCAAAGGCAATTTGCATAAATTCAAAAACATTAAATTATACTGATATTATTATATCATAATGAAATATGCGTACGCAATACAAATAAATATTTAAATGTGAGAAATACACAAATATTCCCACTAAAAAAGCAGTGAAGAAAAAACTTCACTGCTCTGCTGTTTGTTTTTTAGCCTACAACTTTGTTGAAGAAGGCTACCAAATCCTCATAAACCTTTTGTCTGTCGGTTTCGTTATGGATTTCGTGGCGGTCATTTTTATAAAGATTCATATCGGTTTTTGAGTGACCTGTTGCGCGAAGTTTTGCATAAACTTCCATAGGTCCTTTACCGTAAGCGCCTACGGGGTCCTCGTGACCTGCGGTTACAAGGATGGGAAGCTCCTTGGGAACCTTCTCATACCATTCCTCGCTGTTTACAAACTTGAGAAGTTTGAACATATCGAGGTAGCCTGCGCTTGAGAAGAGGAAGCCGCAAAGCGGGTCCTCAATATAAGCGTCAACAATCTGCTCATCCTTGGTGAGCCAATCGAAATTTGTTCTTTTCTCTGTTCTCTTATTGTATGAGCCGAAAGCAAGTTTATCAATACGGGTTGACTTATGCTTTGCACCCTTTTTCTTGATTTCTCTATTCGCAATAGCCATTGCAATGCCTATTGCCGGGTTCTTACCTGCTGTGCCGCAAAATACTGCGCCTGCAATTTTCTCCGCATAAAAGGCGGTATATCTTCTTGCGATAAAGGAGCCCATTGAGTGACCGAAAAGAATAATCGGAACTTCGGGGAATTCTTCTTTTAACATATCGGTTAAAATGCCTTCGTCTTCAACAAGGTGAACATCGCCGTTTTCCTCGCCGAAAAAGCCCTGATTTTCTTCGAGACCTCCGGGAATGGACTTGCCGTGTCCTATATGGTCGTCAATAACAAAAGAGAAGCCCTGTGAATTAAAGTATTCAGCCATTTCGGCATATCTTGCGCCGTGTTCAGCCATACCGTGAACCATTTGAATTATAGCCTTAGGCTCATCAACAAGCCATTCTCTAACAAAAATATCTCCAAGCTCTGTGCTTGACGGAAAAGTGATTTCTCTATAAGCCATTGTTCTATCTCCTTTAAACAATATTATTCAGCAGTAACGGTTTCTTCTTCCTCAACCTCTTGAGCTTCTTCGGGAAGTTCGCTTGTGCAGTGAGGACAACGAGTTGCTTCAATATCAATCTCGCTCTTACAGAACGGACAAACTTTTGTGGTTTCTTCTTCCTCTTCTTCCTCCTTCTTTTTCTTGCCAATAGTAGCCGCTTTTCTTACGCCCTTAACAATAAGGAATACGATGAAAGCCATAATCAAGAAGCTGATGATTGAAGAAATGAAAGCACCGAATTCGATAACTCCGCCACCGGGAAGCTTTACCTGAAGAGCGCCAAGTGCATCTTCGGCACCGCCTGCTCCGAAGGAATTGATAACCGGAGTTATGATTTTTTCAACGAGCGCATTTACAACATCCTTGAACGCGCCGCCGATGATAACGCCGACAGCAAGGTCAATAACATTGCCCTGATTGATAAAATCCTTAAAATCTTTAAATAACTTTTTCATTTTCTCTCTCCTCAAAATTAAACTATAAAATAATTATACAACAATAAAAAAAACAATGCAATATTATTTTTAAATAAAATATGTTGAAGATATGCGAAAAATATAGTATAATGCTTTTTGAACTGCATCCAGAAAGGAGTGGTATCATGTTGTTCACTGCAGACATAGGTAATACTACGATTACCATTGTTGTCTACGATGAGGACAAGGCTTTATTTAATGCGAGAATTAACACGGACAGGCGCAAGACTGCAGACCAGTATGCGTACGACTTAAAACAGCTATTCTCGGTTAAAAAATGTACTACGGAAGGCTTCAAGGGCTCTATGATGAGCTCCGTTGTTCCCGAAGTGACACCCGTCCTCAAAGCCGCGGTTAAAGACATTTTAGGCGTTGACACGCTCACGCTCGATTTAGGCGTTAAAACAAAGCTGTCAATCAAGGGAGTCAACCGCGGAGAGCTTGGCGCAGATATGATTGCAAGTGCAGTCGGCGCCAAAGCCAAGTACCCTATGCCCTGCCTCATTTGGGATTTGGGCACCGCAACCAAAATAAGCGTACTCGATAAAGAGGCGAATTTTCTCGGTTGCACCATAAGCGCAGGAGTAAAAATGTGCATCAACTGCTTAGGCTCCGACACATCTCTTCTTAACCCGATTGAAATTAAGGAATTCAACAAGCCTTTCGGCAACATAACCTTTGATTCTATCGCCTCGGGCACAATAGTCGGCACGGCTGTAATGCTTGAAGGACTGAGCGAAAGAATCATCAAAAGTTTGGGATATGAAGACATGACGGTTGTAATCACGGGAGGCCTTGCACCGATTGTTAAAAACAGCGTTGAAAAATACAAGGCTGTTTACGACAAAAATCTGATTAACGACGGTTTGCGGCTTATCTACTCATACAATCAAGGGAGGAACTAAGAAATGGAAAAGAAAAAGATTTATAATTTAGTGGCAATCAGCTTACTCATTGCAATCGTTGCGCTTATGAGCTTTACGCCTGTGGGCTATTTAAAAATAGGCATAGTTTCAATCACCTTTTTAACCTTGCCCGTTATAGTCGGCTCGGCTACAATCGGCGTTTGGGCGAGCACCCTTTTAGGTTTAGCTTTCGGCGTTACAAGCTTTATTCAGTGCTTCGGTATGGACGCCTTCGGCACTGCGCTTTTCTCAATCAGCCCCTTTAAAACGGCTGTTATGTGCATTGTGCCAAGAACGCTTATGGGACTTATTTGCGGTCTTATTTATTCGGGACTTAGCAAAACCAAAATCAATGAAAATCCCGTGCATTATGCACTCACTTCATTAAGCGCTCCGCTTTTTAACACACTTTTGTTTGTGCCTATGCTCGTTGCGCTCTTCTACAAAACAGAGTACATTCAAAACATAGCAAACAGTATGCACGCAAAGAGCGTTTTGGCGTTTATTGTGGCATTGGTAGGCATTAACGGACTTATTGAGCTCGGCGTTTGCACGGTGCTCGGCACATTAATCTTAATACCGCTTAAAAAGGCTTTAAAAAGAATTAACTAAACGAGTATAAATAACTTCCCTTCCGTAACAATACTACGGGAGGGATTTTTTTGATTATTTCTTTTTTAAGAGCTTTAATAATATATTTCATTATTATACTTTCGCTAAGATTTATGGGAAAAAGACAAATCGGTGAGCTGCAGCCGACGGAGCTGGTTGTAACTATACTCATTTCGGAGGTTGCAGCTATCCCGCTTGACGACACCGACTCTCCGCTTTTAAGCGCATTTATTCCCGTGCTTGTTGTTATATGCCTTGAAATAATTATTTCCGGAATCAGTCTGCAGTCCGTTAAATTCAGAAGAATGTTTACAGGCAAGCCGGTTTTGGTTATAAACAACGGCGAAATAGACCAAAAAGCGCTTAAGGACACGAGAATTTCGGTTTCCGATTTGCTCGATTATCTACGCCTTAAAGGCTTCTTTGACATACAGGATGTTAAATTTGCAATAGTTGAAATGAATGGTCAACTCTCGGTTATGCCTAAGGAAAAGCGCGCGCCGCTGACAAGGGAGGATATGAACATAAACGCTCAGAGCAAGGAAATACCCTACACCGTGATAAGCGACGGAGAAATAATAAGAGGCCATTTTGAGGATGTAGGAATAAGCGAAAAAGACATCAAAAAACAGTTAAAAAAAGAAAAATTAGAGCTAAAAGAGGTCATGCTGATGACCTGCGATAAAAACAAAAGCTACTACACGGTTAAAAGGTCGGAAAAACTATGAAAAGAGTATATATTTCGGCGGCGGTCTTGCTGCTCTGCCTTGCAGTTTCACTGTTCTCCTATTTCACAATAATAAACAGCTGCAAGGTGCTGATAGTAAAAAGTGAAAAGGTTATTGACGATATTAAGAATAAAGACTTTGCATCAGTCGAGAAGGAAAATGAAGAAATACAGCATTTATGGAAAAAATACAGCTTTTCGTTTTCACTTTTGACTACGCATTTTCACTATGACTCCATAGAAGAAAGCGTTGACAAGCTTAACAGAGAAATAAAGGCGAAAAACGGCGCTCAGATAACAGAAAGTGCCTCGCAGCTGATATTCGATGCGAAGCACATTATTACTACTATTACGCCTAAAGCCGAGAATGTATTTTAATGAGTATTAAACCATTTTAAAGTGTTATTAATGTATGCCTGCGACATAAAATTATTGTCCTCACTGTCGGCTACATGATTTGCAAACGGCACTTTAATCAAAGCGTTTTCAACGCCCTTTTGCTGCAATTTTTGTGCAAAGGCATAAGTTGATTTCGGACTTACCGAGGTATCGCCTGTGCCGAGAGTAATTAAAGTCGGTGGAGTATTACCGTCCACAAAGTTTACAGGGTTAACTTCAGCGTATCTGTCGGGATATTCTTCGGGCGAGCCGCCTGTATAGAAAGCCGCCATTTTTTGAGCAGTGGGCTTCGTTACAAAGTTACCCATATTATAAAAATCCTCAACGCTCGTCACGGGATAAATAACGCTGACGGCGTTTACCTTCGGCATATTCTTATATTTGCCCGAGCCGATTTTATAGGATAAATTCAAAGCAAGATTGCCGCCTGCAGAGTCGCCTACCATATAAAAACGCTTTGTGCTTCCGCCGTAATTCGCAATATTAATATCAGTCCATTCAACAGCCTTCAAAAGCTGCTTTTCGGTAAAATTCCAATAGTTATTCTCTTGGGTGGAAAGCGAATAATCGGCGCATACAACAACATAGCCGTTCTTGACAAGCTGCTTTGTTATATGAAGTCTATCATAACGCGAGCCTAAAATCCAACCGCCGCCGTGAGCATAAAAAATCACGGGCTTATCGTTTTTTTCATCGTCAGTATAAAATACGCTCAGTTCGCATTTATCAGGCTCGGAAGTATAGACGGTGCTATACTCTTTAACCTCGGAAAAATCGGAGGAGGCAAATATTTTTGCATAGCTTATCTTTTCACCCTGAGAGTTTATATTATTAGGAATAAATACTGAAAGAAAGACAAAAACCGCTACGGCTATAATGCTTATAGCAGCGTGAATTATGTATTTCCGCGTTTTTCGCGCACAAAGATAAGCAATCGCCATAACAAGCAGCAACGCATTGCATGCGAGCATTATTTTATAGTAACGGAAAAAGCCCATCGTGGCTAAATCGCCGATTAGCGGCACAAAATAAAGAAGCGTACCTGCCCCTTCAAACACGCATATAACTAAAATAATCCAATATAATATTCTAAATAACTTTTTGAATTCAAATTTCTTTTCCAATTTAAACACCTGCACAAAAACGGAGAGCACCGCTCTCCGTTTAATATTAGTCTAACAAGCCTAAATTACGATATTCGTCGGCAATCCTTTGATTGATTTTCTTCATCTTATCGGGGAAAGGCTTAACCTGTTCCCTATCGTAAGTAAGGAGTCCGTTAACCTCATTTTCAACATCGGAAACCTCGGTATAAACAACCGCCGAAAGTCCTTTTTTAATAAGCGGAAGCAGCTGACGGGTGAAAAGAACATCAAGTTTATCGGTCAACTGTTCGCGGGTTTTGAACATTCTGTAACCGAAAGCGTCCTTTGGACACCAGGTATGTCCTTTGGTTTTAAGACTGTATCCGCCGTACTCTGAAATTACATAGGCTCTGTCGTCAGGCTTAAGAATTCTAAGCGGCAAAATGTAAATATGAGTTGAGCGCATATCGCCTGTATATTGGTCATACCAACCGCTTGCGTGGTCAACAAGTCTTGAGGGGTCATACTTCTTAACGGCTTTGCCTATTCTCTTAGCATCAAACTGTCCCCAAGCCTCGTTAAAGGGTACCCAAGCGCAGATTGAAGTTGAGTTATAAAGAGCGTCAATCATCTCATAGCTTTCCGCCTCGTGCTGGTCTCTCCACTCTTTTTCATTTCTGTGAAGCTTATTATAAGCTTTTTGATTGTTATCCTTAAAGTGATTTTTGAGTCCCAAGTGAGTTTGGATATTGGATTTCAAGCCTGCATACCAAAGTCCAAGTTCCTTACCGCCGGATACCATATCCTGCCAAACAAGCATACCGATTTTATCGCAGTGATAATACCAGCGAGCGCACTCAACTTTAATATGTTTACGAAGCATATTGAAGCCCAAATCCTTCATAGTTTGAATATCATAAACAAGTGCCTCATCGCAAGGTTGAGTATAAATACCGTCCGGCCAGAAGCCTTGGTCAAGGAGTCCGTTCATAAAGTACGGCTTATTGTTGAGGAACAGACGCGGAGTACCGTTCTTATCCTTCTCCATAGAGAATTTACGCATACCGATATAGCTTTTTACTACATCTGTTACGGTTTCCTCCTCTTTGATTGTGATTTTAGCGTCATAGAGATTTGGCTCCTCGGGAGACCAAAGTTTTATTTCGGTAATCGGCACATTAAACTCATCATACTTTGATGTTGCGGTTGCAACGAGAGCGCCGCCGTCATAAAATTCCGCAGTAATCGAAGTATTAATAGTTTTATTTGCAACCTTCGCTTCAATATTAATAAGTCCCTCGTCAATATCGGGAGTCATTTTAATGCTCTTTAAATATATCTCGTTCACAGGCTCAAGCCACACTGTCTGCCAAATGCCGGAGGTGGGCTGATACCAGAAGCCGTGAGTTCTCAGCGACTGCTTGCCTCTGTCCTGCCAACCTTCATCCGTGGGGTCATAAACCGAAACCTTAAGTTCGTTTTCGCCCTCGACAAGCGCGTCTGTTATATCTGCCGTGATAGGCGTATAACCGCCTCTGTGCATGCAAACGGATTTGCCGTTGACATATATTTCGCTCTCCCAGTCAATAGCGCCGAAGTGAATTAAAACTCTTTTGCCTGCCCAATCGGCAGGAATAGAAAATTTGCGGTGATACCAAAGCTTATTCTCTTTTGTAAGCACTCTCATAACGCCCGAAAGCGGGGATTCCACGCCGAAAGGCACAAGGATTTCACCGTCATAGGCAGTACAATCGCGCTGTTCCTTAGGAACGATAGCATAGTCCCAAAGACCGTTAAGATTAAGCCAATCCTTTCTTTCAAACTGAGGTGTGGGATACTCGGGCAAAACATTTTCAGGGTCTATCTGCGCTGCCCAACGAGTTTTTATTAAATCACCTTTAACTTCCCAAGCCATAATTATTTCCTCCTGTTATGACAGAAATTATTTTTTATCGTCGCCCCGTTCTCTGACAACAAATCTTACCGGGGTTCCTTCAAGTCCGAACACATCTCGGATTTGATTTTCCAAATAACGCTGATATGAATAATGGAATAAATCAGCTCTGTTTACAAATTCAATAAATGTAGGCGGTCTGGTGGACGCCTGAGTTATATAGTAAATTTTGAGCCTCCTGCCCTTATCCGTGGGCGGCTGTACTCTCGCCTGAGCGTCGGCAAGCATATCGTTTAGCTTACCTGTGCTTATTCTCATAGCGTTTTGATTGTCAACTATCTTAATAAGCTCAAACAGCTTATCAAGCCTCAAGCCTGTTTTTGCGGAAATGAAAATAATGGGCGCATATGACATAAACGAAAAATCGTTCATCAGCTTTTTGCGGTATCTGTTCATAGTTTGACCGTCTTTTTCAACAGCGTCCCACTTATTAACAGCTATAATACAGCCCTTGCCCTGCTCAAGTGCAAGTCCCGCAACCTTTGAATCCTGCTCGGTAAAGCCTTCAACACCGTCAATCATAATGACGCAGACATTGGCTCTCTCAATAGCCATCCTCGCACGGATTACACTATAGTGCTCAATATTTGTATCTATTCTGCTTTTGCGGCGAAGTCCGGCAGTGTCTATAAAAGTGAATTTACCGTATTTATTTTCCACTAAAGTATCCGTAGCGTCCCTCGTGGTGCCCGCAACAGAAGAAACTATTGTTCTCTCCTCGCCCGCTATTTTGTTTACAAGCGAGGATTTGCCGGCGTTCGGTTTACCGATTACCGCAACTTTGAAGGAATCATCATCGTCCTCCGAAAGTTCGTCAAAATCAGCAATATTTTCGCAAACAGCGTCCAAAAGGTCGCCTGTTCCAAGACCGTGAATTGAAGAAACTCCAATCGGGTCGCCGAGCCCCAAATTATAGAATTCATAAAACTCGGGCGGTGTATCTCCGATAGAATCAAGCTTATTTATGCACAGAACAACGGGCTTTGAGCTTTTTCTGAGCATAGCTGCAATTTCGGTATCCGCTGCGGTAACACCCGAGCGCAAATCGCAAACAAAAATGATAACCTCGGCGCTTTCAATCGCAAGATTTGCCTGACGACGCATTTGAGAGAGAATAACATCCTCGCTTTCAGGCTCAATGCCGCCGGTATCTATAAGCACAAGCTGATTGCCTAACCATTCACATTCGCCGAAAATACGGTCTCGCGTAACACCCGGCGTATCGTCAACAATAGACAGGCGTTTACCTATTAACTTGTTAAAAAGCGTTGACTTACCAACATTTGGTCTGCCTACTATTGCTACTACGGGTTTCATTTTTTCTCCAAACCTAAATAACTTTAATCAAATTGATATTAACAGAAATATTTTAACATTTTTTATATAAAAAATCAATATTTTAAAAGAAAAACGCGCACATATATATGCGCGCGCAATATAGCAGTCAATAAATGACAAAGGCTGCCTATACTAAGACAGCCATTAAGTCATAAGAGACATCATTATTAGTCTTCTTCCTTTTTAACGATTTCCTTACCGTTATAGTAACCACAATTAGCGCACATCTTGTGAGGAGTCATATAACCGTGGCAATTCGGGCATTCCACCAATTCGGGAGCATCGAGCTTCCAAACACTTGAACGCCTTTTGTTTTTGCGTGCTTTTGATGTTCTTCTCTTTGGTACTGCCATTTCAAGCACCTCCTTATTTTAATTGAAATAGTTATTCTTCATCATCCATTAACCCGAGCAAAGCCGACAATCTGGGGTCAACCTCTTTTTTGCACGAGCATTTTCCGAGATTAAGATTTGCGCCGCAGCTTGAACAAAGCCCTTTGCAATCTTCCTTGCACAAATACTTTGAAGGCATACTAAGCAAAACATCGCAACGGATAAGCTCGTCCACATCAAGCTTCATATTTTCGACCACAAGAAAATCATCGTTGTTTTCATCGTTAAGCTTAGTTACGAGTTTATGTTTAATCGGGAAAGCAAACTCCCTTTCAACATCCTCGGCGCACAAATCGCACTCAGCGCAGTATGTAAACCGAGCGGTGGCTTCAAGCGAAACCATACCTATTCTGTTTTTAAACTCGCCGCTTACTTTGACGGGAGTTTTGAAAGGATGCCTGCCGTGCTCCACAATGTCCGAGAAATCAACATTGCACTCGAGCGGTATGACTGTTCCTTCATTTTCAAACAAATTCTTTAACTCAATTAACATAATACCACCGATTTATTATATATTTAATATTATATTTTGTCAATCATTTTTTTGTTTTTGGGCGAAAAATGTGTAAAGGCACGGGAAAAGGCGATGCCTTTTCGATGAATTGACGACTTCGTCGTGAATTTGCAAGCCATGAATTGTTGCTTCGCAACATGAATTGAACGCGGAGCGTTCATTGAGGGTGGCGTTGCAAGCAACGCATTTGAAAGACCTCTCCGCTTCGGTCGAGGTGACAAAGAGTTTACTAAAGTAAACTCCAACCGTTCGCACCCTCGCAATGCTAGGGTTGGCAAAAACCCCGACGAGTTTCGTCGGGGTTTGGGGTTAAATTATCATTTTGTTTTGACTTTGTATGTCTTACTCCAAGTTGAGAAATAGTTCTTGTCGGCTATTTTCTTATATGTTCTAATGCGAACATAATAATACTTATATGCGCTCAGCCTCTTTGCGGTATATTTAACAGTTTTCACATTCTTAAATGTAACTGTTTTTGCGCCCTTAAAGTTTGATTTTCTGCCAAACTGGAGCTGGTAGCCTGTGCAAGCGCCTTTCTTCCACTTAGCTGTAAAGCCTTTTCTTACTCTGGCAAGACCTGTTAAGGCTGTGCCGTTGGGGAGTGTTGGAGAAGTTAAAACTGCGCTCCAAGGTCCGAAGTAATAGTTACCGTCAGCATCTTTAACATAAAGCCTTACTCTGGCTTTATAGGCATGACCGGAAGCAAGTTTTGTAAATGTATAAACATTTTCGTGAAGGGTTTTAAGCCCCGCTTGAGCG
>CADBNM010000092.1 GCA_902796055.1 Oscillospiraceae bacterium | reverse complement strand
TGTTGTTTCGGCAGGCAAAGAACCGTCTTGCTATCATAACGAAGCCAATGTAAAAGGATATTCCATAACAATAAGCAGTTCAGGTGCAAACGCTGGCTTTATGTCTTATCATCTTGATGGTATATGGGCTGCGGACTGTTCATATTACCAAAATGATGAAAACATTTGGTTCGTATATAGCACATTGCATTTTATCCAAAAGGTAATTGATAATATGCAAATAGGCGCCGCACAGCCTCATGTTTATCCGAAAGATATTAACGAATTATCAGTAATAATACCTGACGAGAAAACAATGAGATTATTCAACGAAAAAGTAAATGTGATTTTTGAAGAAATCAAAACAATAAACAATAAAAACGAAAACCTTATAAAACAACGAGATTACTTATTGCCCCGCCTTATGAGCGGTAAACTGGAGGTGTGAGATTGTTTTCTAAAAAATATGGTTATCAACCAGAGCAAAGCATTCAAATAGAAAGCGTTTCAGATTTGCTAAGAATAAGAATTTGGAATGTGTTTTACAAACACGAAATAAAAGCCGGCGGATTAAGTTCAAAACGAATCACTGCGGCGTTTTCTGGAGAAATGACAGTTGAGGAAAAAATAGCAGACAAATTAGGCTTTAATATTAATGAAAGCTTTTTAACTGATAAGATTAATAAATTCATTACAAAAACTTGTGAATGGTATATAGTTTATGACTTCATTGATAGCTATATTTGTTGTATTGAAGATGATGAAAAAATGCAACAAATAATTGCTGAAATCAATTGTGTTTTGGAAGAAGAAAAATCGGGATACAGAATTGTTAATAATGAAATTGCACCGATTACTAATAAAACCGAAATAGAGGAAATTGAATCCGCAGTAAATACACAATTTGATTCTGTGAATACACATATTTCTAAAGCACTGGAACTCTATGCAAATCGCAAAAATCCGGATTATGAAAACTCTATCAAGGAATCAATCAGTGCAGTTGAAGCAATGTGTTGTACAATTACAGAAAATGAAAAATCATCACTTGGACAGGCTCTAAAAAAATTAGAAGAAAATGGTGTATATATCCATAAATCTATGAAAAATGCGTTTTCGTCATTATACGGGTATGCCTCCGATGAGAGTGGTATTCGTCACGGCAGTATAGATTTTGTTAACGCTCCTGCGGAAGATGCAAAGTTTATGCTTGTGAGTTGTTCGGCATTTGTAAACTATTTAATCGAGAAGTGGAGTAAAGTTAAAGAATAACAATTATGGATAAAAAAAGAATAGATATTTTAAATAGGGATAAGTTTGTTGATGATGTTTTCAGTGTTATAGAAACGCTGTCTGATAATTGCAAATCATGCACATTTGCAATAAATGGTGAATGGGGAAGTGGCAAATCCTTTGTGCTTGATATGTTAGAGGAACGATTATCTATACAACAGAGTGAAGAGACTGCGAGTGATAAATATGCTGTTTTTCATTATAATTGTTGGCAGTACGATTATTATGAGGAGCCATTATATGCAATTGTTTCTTCTATGTATGATTGGATTAAATCAAATGAGAGTGAGTTTGCTAAAAAGGCAAAAAACATTTTGCTATATGTTCTAATTGCATTTGGATTAACAACAAAAGACTCTGTTAATAATGTAATTAAACTTCTTACGGATATAGATTTTAGTCAAATTAATAAAGATACAAAAGAGACTATTGAAAAAATCAATACTAAAGGTAAGCTTGATGATGAATTATATACTGTTCAAGAATCAATTGAATTTACAAGAAATCTCATATCAAAAATTACTGAAGACCAAACAGTTATAATTGTTGTTGATGAACTTGACAGATGCTTGCCTGAATATGCGATTAAAGTTTTAGAACGATTGCATCACTTATTTGATGATATCGAAAATCTTGTAGTGATTTTGGCGGTGGACAAAAGGCACTTGGATAATACTGTAAAAAAAATATTCAACTTAGAAGATATTGATATAAATCAGTATTTAGCAAAATTCATTGATTTTGAAATTAATCTGGATATTGGAGTAGTTAATCAAAACTATAAAGAAAAATATAGCGAGTATTATTCTCGATTTTATTTATGTGTCGACGAAACATTTGATACAGATGTATATATTTCATGTTTGTTGGAACCATTTGATGCAAGAAAAAGGGATAAAATAATAAAAAAAGCTTTGCTAATACATGATATCGTTTTTGACGAGCCGGCAGACATGGCGTTGATGTGTGTCGAATTACTTTTTGTTGCGTATTCGTATATGAATATTGATTCTCGTAGTATTAATTGTTCTACATATTTATTTGATATAACCAGTAAAAAAATGGCTAAATTATCTGAATTTTTTAATAGTGAAATAATTGGTAATACAAGGATTAGTTTTCAACGAGATTTATTTTCAGAAAGTATTGTTGCGAATCTATTATCTTGTGAAACTATTAATATGAGAAATCAAATACTCTATTATATCTCAAGACATCCAAAATATTTGCGAGAAAACTATTTAAACGGAAAGAATGCTGAATACTTTAATAAAAACGCTAAAAAAATAGAAAAGTTTTTTGAACTTTTAAACATAATCGAATAAGGAGCCCATTATGTCGAATTATATCATTGAAGACGATATTGAACAGGCGATACTTCAAAAGCTGAAAGCGGAGCTGTTTTGCTATGATATTATCATCTGCGATGCGGACACTTCCAAGCGTGACGACTTAAACGACGGCACAGGCAGAATCGATAAAAAGCAATGCGTGTTGCCTAAAGTTCTTATGGAGTCACTCGTGCGCCTTAATCCCACTATAGAACGCAGTATTTTAAGTGGTATTGCGAAGGATTTGTCGCGCGATTTTACGGGCGCCGATTTGGTTGATGTTAACTATAAAAACTACAAAAAGATAAGAGATAAAATTCAGGTTAAAATCCGCCGTGACGGTAAAGATGATTTTGATTTTGTTCAACTTATTGACTTTGAAAATCCCGAAAACAATACTTTTACCGCCGTTTCTCAAATGTGGATTAGGGGGCATTATAACTATCGTCGCCCCGATGTGCTTGTTTTCGTTAACGGCTTACCGCTTGTGTTCATTGAACTCAAAAACAGCACTGTAAAGATAGAAGAGGCATACAATAAAAATCTCCTTAACTATATAAATGACATACCCAATTTATTTGCATTTAATCAAATCTGCGTTCTTTCAAACGGCATTGAAACAAGGCTCGGCGCATTTAATGCTACTTATGATTATTTCTTTGAATGGCTTAAAGTAAATGGCGAAAAAGAAAGCATAGACCGTGAGGATATAAAAGAAAAGGGAATATCCGCAGAACGCTTTGTTGACGGTTTATTAAATAAACAACGCTTGATTGATTACATAGAAAACTTTATTGTTTTTGATAATCGCAGTAATAAGATTATCGCCAAAAACCACCAATTCTTTGGCGTCAACAATTTGATTGAGTCCGTAAAGAACAGGGAACAGTTGCAGGGTAAACTCGGCGTATTCTGGCACACTCAGGGCAGTGGCAAAAGTTATTCTATGGTTATGTTTGCCCGCAAAGTTCGCCGCAAAATTGAAGGCAACTTCACTTTCCTTGTTATTACAGACCGTGAAGATTTAGATACTCAAATTCACAAGAACTTCGTGCGCACCGAAGTTATCGGCGACAAAGAAGAATGTCAGCCCAAAAACGGCAAGCAACTTCGTGAATACCTGCAATCAAACAAAGGCTTTATATTTACTCTTATTCATAAATTCCGCTACGATAAGGGCAAAAAATATCCCGTTCTTTCAGAACGAGACGACATTATCGTTATGGTTGACGAAGCGCACAGAACGCAGTACAAAGACCTTGCGGAAAATATGAGAACAGCTATCCCGAATGCGAATTTTATTGCGTTTACGGGAACTCCGCTTCTCGGCTCAAAACGCCTTACAAATCAATGGTTCGGTGATTATGTTTCCGAATATAACTTTGCACAGTCCGTTGAGGACGGCTCAACTGTTCCGCTCTTTTACAGCAGGCGTGTTCCCGAGGTTGGACTTCAAAACAATTTCCTTGATGACGACATCGTGGATATTATTGAAGACGAGGACCTCAACGAAGAAGAGGTAAAGAAACTTGAAAACTCAGGTTCCCGTATCCTTGAAGTAATTAAGCGTGAGGACAGGCTCGATAAAATCGCAAGAGACATCGCTCACCATTTCCCGAGGCGTGGCTTCTTGGGAAAAGGTCTTGTTGTGTCTGTTGATAAATACACAGCTGTTAAGATGTATGATAAAGTTAAACATTATTGGCAGGAAGAAATAAAAGCACTTGTTCAAGAGAGAAACAAAGCGACAACTAAAGAAGAGCGCGTGCGCTTAACAAACATAATTGATTATATGAACTTTGCCGAAATGGCAGTTGTTATTTCAGAAGAAAACGGGGAAGAGGAAAAGTTCAAAAAGCTCGGTCTTGATATTACTAAGCACAGAGAAAAAATGAACGAAATCACTCCTGAAGGCTTGGATATTGAGGATAGGTTTAAAACTCCTCATGACAGCTTACAACTCGTTTTTGTTTGCGCTATGTGGCTTACGGGCTTTGATGTAAAAAATCTTTCCACCGTTTACCTTGACAAGCCGATGAAAAGCCATACTCTTATGCAGGCTATAGCAAGAGCAAACAGGGTTTATCCCGGTAAACCTTGCGGAATTATTGTTGACTATGTTAATGTCTTTAAATGGATGCGCCAAGCCCTTAGTGACTACGCAACCAGCGATGGTTCCGACGATTATCCCGCAAAAGATATTGACGCTCTCGTTGCACTTCTTAATCAGTCTGTTGGCGAAGCGGATATCTTCCTCAAAGACATGGGCTTCGATGTTACAAGCATTGACCATAGCACGACTTTTGATAAAATCGACTTTTTCACTCAAGCGTATGATGAAATAGTTAAGTTTGACGAGAGAAAAGATAAGTTTAAAGTCATCACCAATACAATGATGAATCTTTATGAAGCCTCAAAACCCGAAATATTTGAAATGGGTTGGCATAATGAAAAGTTTAAACCTATCAAATATCTTCACGATTTATTCAACAATACAGTCGATAACGAAAAAATCGAAAGAGCCAAAGCCAGAATGGCTGAAATTCTCGATGTAAGCGTAATTTCGGAAGATACAGATGATAATGATGACCCCGAATATGTGATTCACGGCACAAAAGTCATTGACCTTTCAAAAATTGATACCGAAGAACTGCGCCGAGAAATCAAGCGCGCACCGTATAAAGCGGTTGAAATTGACGATTTGAAAGAGTATATCGACAATGTGTTGGAACAGATGATAAATAAAAACAGTGAGCGTGTTAAATTCTCCGAACGATTTAAGGGAATTATTGACCGTTACAATGCAGGCGGCTCTGAAAATGAGGATTACTATGAGCAATTACTTGAACTCATTGAGCAATTAAAAGAGGAGTCCTCCCGTGCAAACTTTGAGGGGTTAAGCGAAGAAGAATTAGAGCTTTATGATTTGCTTATTAAAGGAACGAAATTGACAAAAACGCAAGAGCAGTCTGTTAAACTTGCCGCAAAAGCATTGTTTAAAAAATTGACTTCAGAAAAAACCGAACTTCTGGTTGTGGATTGGTATAAAGACGAGCAACCAAAGGCAAGAGTAAGAAATGCCATTGCAGATTCACTCGATGAAAACTTACCGGATTGTTACGATAAAGATTCATTCGACGCTAAAACGAATCTTTTACTCGACCATTTTATTGATATGTCAATTCAAGGCTACGGCTGGATAGTAGCGTAAAAACATTTAAAATTTTATTATATTGATTTTACAAATAAAACAGTATATAATAATCTCGAAAGGAGGAATATCTATGTGCAATCAAAATACTTTGAAGCAAATCACTGATAAAGTTTGCAATTATTCAAAAGATGTTTTTGGTGATAAGCTGTCTGCTATAAAGTTGTACGGCTCTTATGCTCGTGGCGATTTTGATGATGAATCTGATATTGACATTATAATTATTGCTGATATTTCTCCCGAAGAACGAGATGACTATAGAAATAAACTTTTCGATTATATCTATGACTTGAATTTAGAATATGATGTTTTACTTTCAATCTTTATCCAAGATAAATCCACTTTTGAGAGATATAAAGAAAGTTATCCTTTCTACAAGACTATCGAAAGTGAAGGAGTGGATTTAGTTGCTTAAAGAAGATAGAATTGAATTGGCTAAATATAGGCTCGAAAAAGCAAAAGATTGTTTAAAAGCATCTAAAATTCTTTTAGACGATTCTATGTTTTCCGATAGTGCAAATCGCTCTTATTATGCTATTTTTCATGCAATTAATGCGCTTTTGGCGCTTGAAGGAGTTAGTTTTAAAAAGCATTCAGGAGTTATATCTCATTTCAATCAAAAATATGTTAAAACAGGCATAGTTGAAAAAGATTACGGAAAAATTGCCGGCAACGCTTTTGAAATCAGAAAAGATTATGATTATGCTGATTTTTATGTTGTTTCAAAAGATGAAGTGATTGAGCAATATGAAAACGCCACTCGTTTTGTAAGTAAAATTGAAGAGCAAATAAAAAAGGAAATCGGACATTAAGACAAAGATAAAAACAGATGTAAGACAATCAAGTTTTACATCTGTTTTTTAAGTCACCCTGTTCTCAAACGAACCTATATTGGCTCGAGAGGGAACAGGGTGACTTTTTTACACTAAATGTTGGATATTATCACCGAATTACAATGAATCAAGGAACTTGTTTCAACTCGGAAACGGGTGTTAATTTGTCTAATGTGCGACAAAGTTTTTAATGTCGTATTTTGCGACAAAAAAGCAGGGACAAGTGTTAGCAAAGTGTTAGCAAAAGTGTTAGCAAAGTGTTAGCAAGAAAAAACAAAAAATCGCTTAAAGCGCGTAGCTAAGCGATTTTTGATGGCAGGGGCAGAAGGACTTGAACCCTCGGCACGCGGTTTTGGAGAGCGTTATACACTGTGCAAAATTTCCTATAACTACGCGGTTTTTTGAACACGAATATGGACTTTAGAAGTTAATTAGGAGTTAATTTTGCAAAAACACTTCTCAAAAAATTAAAAACATCTATCCAATTATCGAAAATTCGATGGTTATTTTTGTCCAGAAATTAAATATTCTGCCTTTAGAAACTAATATGCGGACTGTCACACACTAAATATCGTTTTAATATGAAAATTAACTTTATAAAGTTTTAAATATATGGTATAATAAAAATAATTATAGTAAATTTTGTTGAAAAATGGCGGAAAATATAACTATATATGGAGAGTATTAGAATGACACCTGAAGAAAAAGCAAGAGTGTTTATTGATAATAAATTGGAAAAAGCCGGATGGGTGATTCAGGATTTGAAGCAAGTTAACCCTATGGCTTCTCTTGGTGTGGCTGTGCGCGAGTATCCTACCAGCACCGGTCCGGTTGATTATGCTCTTTTTGTTGGTGGCAAGCCGGTTGGTGTTGTTGAAGCCAAGAAAGATGATTTAGGCGCTAATATTACCACTGTTGAAAGTCAATCCGGTAGATATGCAAACAGCAAATTTAAATACATCAATTATGAATACAATATTCGTTTTGCATATGAAGCAACAGGAGTATTAACAAGATTTACAGACTATTTAGACGAGAAGTATCGCTCAAGAACGGTTTTTTCTTTCCATAGACCTGAAACATTACAGTATTTACTGAATCAATCCGATACTATTCGCAACTATATGAAGCATTTTCCGGAGTTTGATACTACCGGTTTTAGAAAATGTCAAATTACAGCCATCCATAATCTTGATCGTTCTTTTGCCGAAAACAGACCAAAAGCATTAGTACAAATGGCGACAGGCGCAGGGAAAACATTTACCGCAATTACTGCTGCTTACAGATTATTGAAATACGGCAAAATGAAGCGTATCCTGTTTCTTGTGGATACTAAATCTTTGGGTGAACAGGCAGAGCGTGAGTTCTTAGCCTATACCCCAAATGATGACAACCGTTCTTTTTCACAGCTCTACGGCGTGAAAAGACTGAATAGCTCATATATTCCTGCTGATGTTCAGATTTGCATCAGCACTATTCAGCGTATGTATTCTATTCTCAAAGGCGAGGAGCTTGACGAGTCTGCAGAGGAAGAATCGCTGTTTGAAATGAGCGGAGCAAATTCACAGCCTTCAAAAGAGGTTGTTTACAACGAAAAATATCCGCCTGAGTTCTTTGATTGCATTATCGTTGATGAGTGCCACCGTTCTATTTATAATGTGTGGAATCAGGTGCTTGAATACTTTGATGCTTTCACAATCGGTCTGACTGCTACGCCTGACAAAAGAACCTTTGCGTTTTTCAATCAGAATGTTGTCAGCGAGTATTCAAGAGAACAGGCTATCATTGATGGTGTTAACGTTGGCGAAGATGTTTTCCTTATTGAAACAGAAGTCACGAAAAACGGTGCTCATATTATGAAGCAGCAGATTGAATGCAGAGATAGACTTTCAAGGGCAAAACGTTGGCAGCAGTTAGATGAAGATGTTGACTACACGCAAAGTCAGCTTGACAGAGCCGTTGTCAATCCGAGCCAAATCAGAACGATTATTCGTACGTTTAAAGAAAACCTGTTTACAAACTTGTTTCCAAACCGTAAAGAAGTGCCAAAAACACTCATTTTTGCTAAAACTGACAGCCACGCTGACGATATCATTCAGATTGTTCGCGAGGAATTCGGTGAAGGTAATGATTTTTGCAAAAAAAATTACCTGTCAGGCAGAAAAACCGGAAACTGTGTTAAGTGCATTCCGCAACGATTATTATCCCCGTATTGCCGTTACGGTTGATATGATAGCGACCGGCACGGATGTTAAGCCGATTGAGTGCCTTATCTTTATGCGTGATGTTCGCAGCAAGAATTACTTTGAACAGATGAAGGGCAGAGGCACAAGAACGCTCGGCAAAGACGACCTACAGAAAGTTTCGCCGTCAGCAACGGAAAACAAAGACCATTTTGTTATCGTAGATGCTGTTGGCGTTACAAAATCAAAGAAAACCGATACAAGACCGCTTGAACGCAAACCGAGTGTAAGCATGAAAGAGCTTATGCTGGGTGTTGCTATGGGCTCAAAAGATGAAGACACTCTGACTTCTCTCGCAAACCGTGTGATTCGCCTGAACAGCAAAATGACACCAAAAGAACGTCAGGAATTCAAAGATACTGTCGGTACTTCTGCAGGCAATGTTGCGCAACAGCTTTTAGATGCATTTGACGAAGATGTTATCTGTCAAAAAGCCGATGTTGTTCTTGCGGAAGACATGGAACCGACCGCAGAAGAAAAAGAAAAGATTGCCCAAGTGAAAAAAGAGCTTGTTCAGGAAGCGACAAAAGCATTCAGCAATCCCGATGTTCGTGATTTTATTGAAAATGTGCGCCGTGTTCACAACCAAATTATTGACAGCGTGAATGTTGATACCGTTATTTTTGCCGGTTACGATACAGACCAACAGGATAACGCTGACAGAATTATTCAGACTTTCCGTGAATTCATTGAAGAAAACAAGGACGAGATTTTAGCACTTCGTATCATTTATGACCAACGCTACAAAGACCGTCCTATGGCAATAGAAAACCTGAAGAAGCTTTATGAAAAGCTGAAAGTGCACAATATTACTGTGGACAGGCTTTGGGAATGCTATGCCATTAAGAAGCCTGAAAAGGTGAAGAGAGGCACGGTTGCACAGCTTACAGACCTGATTTCAATTATCCGATTTGAAATGGGTTATGCCGATAATCTTGCTCCGTTTGCCGACAGAGTGAATTACAACTTTATGCAATGGACTCTGAAGAAAAACGCAGGTAATGTTCACTTTACGGACGAGCAAATGGAATGGTTAAGACTGATTAAAGACCATATTGCCACATCCCTGTCCGTTGTGCCGGAAGACCTTGATCTAAGCCCGTTTGACCGCAAAGGCGGACTCGGTAAGTTTTATCAGGTGTTCGGCGTAAACTATCTTGCATTATTAACTGAAATTAACGAAAAGCTGGTAGCGTAGGAGATAACATCTTGAACCTCATAGAATTGGGAACAATCCTTAATTTCACCAAAGGTAAAAAGCCCAAGGTGCAATCAAGCGAGAAAAAAGAAGGATTTTTACCTTATCTTGATATTAAGGCTTTTGAAACTGGAAAAATAACCTCTTATACGGATGGAGAAAAATGTACTCCTTGTGAAGAAGGAGATATTCTAATTGTATGCGATGGTTCTCGTTCTGGTTTAGTTGGTATTGCTACAAAGGGTTATGTTGGCTCAACACTTGCAATAGTATCTGCTGATGGAATCGATAATCGTTATCTCTTTCGGTATTTACAAGGAAAATACACTTTATTAAACACCAACAAAAAAGGGACGGGGACACCCCATCTGAAAGTTGACTTATTAAAAAATCAAAAGATACTAATCGGTTCATTTGACGAGCAAAAGCAAATTGTTGAAAATGTTGAAACAATGCTCTCGAAACTTGATGAAAGCGTGGAAACACTGCAAAAAACAAAGCAGCAGTTATCTGTCTATCGTCAAGCAGTTTTGAAAATAGCTTTTGAGGGACAATACAGCAATGCTAAACCAGACAAGTATGATAGATTAGGAAACTACATTGAAAAGCCTAAATATGGGACTTCGAAGAAGTGCAGTTATCTAAAAGAAAATAATAGTGTTCCGGTGTTTAGAATTCCCAATATAAACTATAATTCAAATTCTATCAGTCATATTGACATTAAATATGCGTCATTTTCTGAAGAAGAATTAAGCCCAATACGGTTAAACAAGAATGACATTTTATTGATAAGGTCTAATGGAAGCGTATCGATTGTAGGTCGTTCTGCAATAGTTAAAGATATAGATATTGGTGCTACCTTTGCAGGTTATCTAATGCGATTAAGAGTAAAAGATAACGCAATGATATACCCAAAATTTGTTTTGTGGTTTTTACAATCTTACGATGCAAGAGTTTATATTGAAACTGTCGCAAAATCTACATCAGGTGTTAACAATATTAATTCAGGTGAAGTCGCAGATTTAATGATACCTATATTTACATACGATAAACAAAAAGATATCGTAAACGCGATTGAATCTCGTTTGTCGGTTTGTGACAGTATTGAAAAAACTGTGAATTCAGCTTTGCAAGAGGCAGAATCTCTACGCCAAAGCATATTAAAACAAGCATTTGAAGGAGAACAATCGTAGTGTTAGAAAAAAATATCAGAGATTTCTATAAAAAGGATGTTATTGATTTAACACCTACTGAGTTTGAACTGCTCTGTAAAGATATTTTAACTGCTTATGCTGAAGAAGAAAACTTAAAGAATTTTCAAATTAAGCACAATGTAAGAATAACAGAAGTTGACGGAACATTCCAAATTGATATTTTTGCGGAATTTTATGCGTTAAAAACACAATTTAAGGTTTTGGTTGAATGCAAGCAATATAAGAATACGGTTCCAAGAGAACGTATTGAAATACTAAACAGCAGATTGCAGAGCACAGGTTCACAAAAAGGGATTCTTATGTCAACAGCAGGTTTTCAAAGCGGTGCTTTACAGTATGCTAAAGAGCACGGAATTGCCTTAATACAGGTGTTTAATACTAACGAACTGTTTCACAGCTATTCTTCTTATGAAAACGAGAAAAATGATTATAACAATATGCTCTTACGATACCCTGTTTATTCTGCTGATAATGTTACAGAAGGGAAAAGAATGTATCCGAATTCAAGGATGATACAAGAAATAATGAACGAGATGTAGGGGGAAAGTTAAATGCATCAAATTACAGATTGGTTAATGGTAGGTATTACAGCTGTCTATGTGGTTGCTACCATTTTTATTTGCAAAGCAAATTATAAATCTGCAAATGCTTCAAAGAAACAACTTGAGGAAATGCGTGAACAGTATAAAAAGAATAACAGACCAAGAATAGAAGTAGAGTTTATCTATGAAAAAAGATGTTTTTACGGATTGCGATTTGTTAACCATGGAAATCAAACAGCTCAGC
>CADBNM010000091.1 GCA_902796055.1 Oscillospiraceae bacterium | reverse complement strand
CATAACAAAACCTCCTATGGTAGTTTCTTTCATTCTACCATAGGAGGTGCTGTTTTTTCTATTGTCTACTTTTTACGGACTTGTTCAAATTCAAGCCCTGCATTTTTTATATAACCTTAACTTAATTTCTCCGAAATCAAACATCATTAAAAACAGTTATACTGATTATTACAACTTCGTTCCGCACTCTCCGCAGAATTTCATTGTCGGTTCGTTTTTGTGTCCGCAATTCGGGCAAACCTTTTCCGTCGCCATAGGCGAACCGCATTCTCCGCAGAACTTCAAGCCCTGCGCCACTTGTGCGCCGCAGTTCGGGCATTTGTTAAGCGAAAGGGGAGCGCCGCAGTGATTGCAGAATTTTCCGCTGCCCGAGGGTTTGCCGCAGGAGGGACAAACGGTAGTCTGGCTTTCAATCTTGCCCTTCCATACTGTTGCCGTTTCAGCCGCTTCGTCAATATTTCTTTGCATAGCCCTTGAATGAGCCTGTGCAACATAACTCGCTTCTCTCGGAGCGCAGTCGGTGCAAAGACCTTCGTCCTCATTCCAACAGTCGGCACAAACCCACTTGTTGCAGGCAGGGCATTTTTTAAATTCGGGTTTTACTTCAGCCTGAGCGTTGTCAAAAGCGCGCTCATATTCCTGCCTCCACTGAGGAGATTCGCCGCCGAACTTGCTGTTTATAACATCGCTGCCTCTTTCAAGCGCCCAGCCCAAATCGCTTGCTTTGCCGCCTAAAAAGCCGCCGAGACTTGACGCCATTCTGCCGAATCTTTCGCCCTTTGCTTTTTGACCGTAGGTTGATGATTTTACAAAAGTGCTTTTAAAACCGTTGCCGCAGCAGTCGCAGAAAAATTCAAACTGGAAGCCCGCTTCGGTGGATAAATCATTATAGTTTCTTGTAAATGAATGTAACATCGTATCATCTCCGTAAAATTTATACATTAATTATAACAAAAATATTTTCGCTTGTCTATAGGCTTGTGCGAATTAATAGCATTGTATCTATTTGCTCAAAAAGAAAAAGCAGGCGTACCTGCTTTTGGAAACATAACAAAGAAAGCCATAAATAGCCGATTACCAATCAAAATCATCGTCAAACGGGTCGGGGTTATCATTATCGCTCGGGTCGGTTGTAACAAAGCTTGAAAGAATGATATCCTTGACATCGAAGCGTTTAACTCGGATTTCAGGTTCTTCATATTTTTTGAGCATTTCTAAAATTTCCAATGTAAAGCCTCCAAAGCATCAATCAAATGGATCCGGATTGTCATTATCCCTTGTGTTTGTAGTATCGTCAATACTTGTCATAAGCGGTGTTTGAGTATCAAGATACTCAATTGTAATATCGGGATTGTCGTATGCTTTTTTGTTATTTGATTTTTTCATATCATTGTCCTCGTTCAAGAACATATTTTCAACATACATATATATTATAACGCATATTTTAAAAAATTCAAGACTTTTATTGTATTTGTTTAATATTTATATTGAGTTCGGAAATGTTGACGAAAAATCGAAAACAAATAGAAAAAAGATATAAAAAACGCTATATTCCGTAAATCGCAACGCCTGCCGTTCCGGCTAATATTATTAACAATATAGGCGACATACCTTTTTTAAACGCCTTTTTAGAGCCGAAATAAAGGAAAGCCAAAATCACGGTAAGAACTAATGCCACGGCATCAACTGTAATTGCTTCGGGAAAAAAGCTTTTTGCAGCCATAAATACGCCGGTCGCCATAATCATACCTGCAACGCACGGCTTCATATTATTAACTGCTGCCTTAACCGCGGGATTTTTCATAGCGTTTTTAAGCAGCTTCATAAGCAATAATATCACAACGAATGCAGGAAGCACTACGGCAAAGGTTGCACATAATGCGCCTGAAACGCCCGCCTTTTGAGAACCTACGAAGGTTGCAAGATTTACCATTATGGGGCCCGGTGTACTTTCGCTTACGGCGATAAGCGTGCTCAAAGTATCGTCGCTCATCCAGGAGTGAGCGAGCACGGTTTCTCTTATAAGCGGGATAGCCGCATAGCCGCCGCCAAAGGTGAAAAGACCGACTTTTAGGAAGCCAAAAAACAATTCGAGATAAATCATAACTGTCCGCCCTCCTTATGCTTTCGCGTTGCAAAGTAAATAATAACGCCCGAAGCCGCGGCAGTAATGAGAATAACTATAGAAGAAATATGAAGAGAGAAAAAATCAATCGCAAGCATTGCGGTAAAGCTGAGTACCGCAACGCAAACAGGAAGCGGTTTTTTGTCCACCTTTTTGAACAGCCTTAACGCTGCGTCAATAATCAAAATCGCAACCGCCGCTTTAATGCCTTTGAAAGCGCTTGCAACCCAGCGAAGAGAGGAAAAGTAATCAAAGAAAAGGCTAATTATATAAATAATAACAAACGACGGAAAAACCATACCGAGAGTTGCAAAAACAGAGCCTAAAACGCCTTTGAGCTTGCAACCGATAAAAGTTGCGCTGTTTATCGCAATAGGACCCGGAGTGCTGTCCGCAAGCACAACTAAATGCGTGAATTCCTCGCTGCTTATCCATCCCCGTTTTTTAACGCATTCTTCTTCAATCATCGGCAGCATAGCGTAGCCGCCGCCAAAGGTGAAAAGTCCGATTTTTGCAAAAATCAAAAATAGTTTTAAATAATCTTTCATAATTTTATTATATTTAAAATCCTTTATTTAATAGATGCTTTAACCTTATCTTACCATATATTTAAAATATAATAAAGTGTTTTTGAAGAGAAACAGATTTACGGTTGAAAAAATCATTATATTTATTGTATAACGCTAATAGAGTTTTTAAGGGAAAATAAAATGAAGGAAAAAACAGAAAAGCTCAAAACTACCGTGCGAAAAATGTTTTCACTTAAAGAAGACAACGCAACTAACGAAGAGATAAAAGACAGACTTTTGTCAGGCGGAAAAATCACGGGAACAAATATGTGCGTGTTAATTTGCGCAATGATTATTGCCTCAGTCGGATTAATCACATCTTCAACTGCCGTTATAATCGGCGCAATGCTTATTTCTCCGATAATGGGAAGTATTCTTGCCGCCACTTTGCACCTGCGGCTTTTCGATTGCGAACGCACAATGAAAAATGCTTTTTGGGCGCAGGCTATCTGTTCATACTTAATGCGTATTTCATTTTCCTCTCGGCAACAATTGTTCTAAGTATACTAAAAATACCGAGAGTGCGTCAGTTAAGCAAAAAAGAGTGGAGACTTATGAACTTCCGTATGATTCGTAATACAATCATCGTTATGTTACCAAGCATTGTCCCGATTATACTGATGATTTACGGCGTAGAAATATAATAACCAAAATGCGAGGCAGTGTTTTTCACTGCTTCGCATTTTTTTAATCCGTTATAGCTTTGTATATCTTGATTATATTAATAACGCTTATTGCCGCAACGCCGATATACACGGCGTTTCTTAAAGCGTTTGCGGCTCTTATCGCCGCGATACATTTGCTTGTGTTTCCTAATAGCATCTTTTTCATTATTTACCCTCCAAAACCACTGCGTGCGCTATAGACGGCACGCTTTCTTTTTGCTTAACGGTAAGCGGCGAGAGCAGTGCGCCCGTAGCAACGAATAAAATGCGGCGAAGCTTTTTGTGTTCAAGCGCATTTAAAAAGTGCGAGCAGAGCATCGACGCGCTGCACCCGCAGCCCGAGCCGCCCGAATGAACATCCTGCTCGTGACGGTAGTAGATTAACTTGCCGCAGTCGGTGTGTACCGCAGATATGTCAACGCCGCAATCCTTGTAGATATACTCTTTTAGTATGTCCGAGCCGATAAAGCCCAAGTCACCCGTCACAATCATATCAAAGTCGGCAGGCGAGCACTCTAAATCTTTAACTATCCCCGCAATGGTCCCCGCTGCGGCAGGTGCCATTGTCAAGGTTAGAACAACGAACTGTGATTTTGCATAAATGACAAATTCAACAATTGTTCAATTCGCACAATTT
>CADBNM010000090.1 GCA_902796055.1 Oscillospiraceae bacterium | reverse complement strand
TGCTCTCGTAGCTCAGTTGGATAGAGCGACCGCCTCCTAAGCGGTAGGTCGGAGGTTCGAATCCTCTCGGGAGTGCCAGAAAAAACCGTTCCGGAAGGAACGGTTTTTTCAATGAAGTCGCGGTTTCACCGCTAATGAAGAAATGAAGCCGATTTGCTAATGAAGAAACGCTTGCCAAAGTTTTACAAACCACTTGGTACAATGATATTTGCTTTTTATATTATCTTATTATATAATATTGACAGTATGTTCTAAAATGTATGAGAGGATTAGGAATATGGATACAAAAGTGATTAAAACCTCAATGGGTGAAATCAAGGGTCTTGAATTCGACGATTACCTTGAGTTTCGCGGAATAAAATTTGCAAACGCAGGGCGTTGGCAGTACCCGACCGCCGTTGAAAAGTGGGACGGCGTGCTTGATGCCACAAAATATGGCGATTGCTGTCCGCAGGAGAGGGCGTTTGAGGATGACGCCGAGAAAAATCCGTTTTTCTTCAAGGAATTCAGAGCGCACCAGACCTTTACTTACAGCGAGGACTGCTTAAATCTTAACATCGTTACGCCCAAAAACGCCGAAAACTGCCCCGTGCTCATCTATATATACGGCGGCGGCTTTGTAAGCGGCAGTGCGGACGAGGAATACACTCACGGCAGGGAGTATGCTAAAAACGGCATAGTCTGGGTGGCTATGAACTACCGTGTAACGCCTTACGGCTTTTGCTCGCACCCCGATTTAAAGGACGATGAGGGCAAATGCGGCAACTACGGGCTTTACGACCAGATGCTTGCTATTGAGTGGGTTAAAAAGCACATAGCGGACTTCGGCGGCGACCCCGAAAAAATCACTCTTTCGGGCGAGAGCGCAGGCGGTATGAGCGTTGATTTGCTCCTTTCAACCGACAGAATGAAGAATATCGGTCTGCACGGCGCGGTAATTATGAGCGCGGCAGGTATTCAAAGGTGCTTTGCAAAGCCGAAAACCCCCGAAAAGTCCAAGGCGTTTTGGGACAAGGTTGTGCAGTATGCGGGCAAGGAAAACATCAAGCAGGTGCGTGACGAACTAACAGCTGAAGAGCTCTACCGTGCTTGGAGAAAGGCGTTTGAGGAGGAAAAAATTCCGCTTATGAGCGCGCTTCCTACATACGACGGCAAGCTCGTTACCAAAGAGAACTTCAAGAAAAGCACCGTGCCTACGGACTTTCCCATGGTTGTAAGCGTTACAAGCAAGGATATGTTCTGCATAGCGTTACTCAAAATGAGTCAGGCGTTCGCCAAAAAAGCGGCGAGGAACGGCAATAGGGTTTGGATGGCGAACTTTGCAAGGAGCCTCCCCGGCGACGAAATGGGCGCATGGCATTCCTCCGACCTGCTTTATGTTTACAAAACCTTTGACATTAACTGGAGACCTTTCGAGGACATTGACTATAAAATCGCAGACCAAATGAGCAAGTCCTTATCGGCATTTGTTAAAACGGGTGATCCTAACTGCGAGGAAATTCCCAACTGGGAAACAGGAATTAAAAATCCGATGCGCTTCTGCGAGGATACCAAGATGACGCCGTGGGATAAAAAATATATGTTCGATAAGACTATTCATAATGAAGGACCGATTTAAGTCAATGCTTCGCATTGAGTGATATTCGTGCTTCGCACGAGTGATATTTGCGCTAATGCGCAAGTGATATTGCACTTCGTGCAGTGATATTCGATTTCTTTGAAATCGAGTTGTGGGAGGGCTTCGCCCTCACCCATTTAAAATTAAAGCGATGTTGCGTTTTGCAACATCGCTTTTCTTGCGCCTTTGGCGCATACCGTTTATTTTCAATAAATATCGAGTGCGTTAGCGCATACATTACTCCGTATGGCTTACTAAAGTTACATGCTTGTAAGGGATTTCTATGCCCGCTTCGTTAAGGGCTTTTTTAACGGAGGTGTTTATATCGTTTTTAACCACTTCCGTGGGCGTATCCTTGCCGTAATATACGGTTACGGACATAATCAGCGCACTATCCGAAAGGGAGAAGAAATAGACGGGTTTATAAATTTCCTCGCCGTTTTCACCGACTTTATAAGGCTTGGAATATTCACTGCTTTTTACTGCACCGAAAATCACTTCTTTTGCTTCTTCCACATCCGTTTCATAGCCAACCGGAAATTGGAAGTTTACCGAGCGCAGCGGTGAATTAAACGAATAGTTTTTTATATACATTGTGTTGATTTTGCTGTTCGGAATAACCTGCTTTATTGTATCAACGGTGTTGATTACCACATGGCGCATCGTCATATCCTGAACTATGCCCGCCGTACCATCCTGCAGCTCGATTCTGTCGCCTATATCAAAAGGCTTATATATGCTTATCATCATACCCGCAAGCATATCCTTAATGACATCCTGCGCCGCAAAAGCCGCTACCGCAGAAACTACCGCCGTTCCGCCCAAAAGGGTGCTCAGAACGCCTTTCATTCCGCCGATTGCCGAGAGCGCAAGCAGTGCGATTGCAAGGAATATCGCAATGTTTATTGCTTTTTCGATGAGGGTAAGATGTATATGCTTATGACCCTTTTTCAGCTTCGCAAAAAACTTTTTATTTGCATACCTTAAAATGAAAAATACTGTTAATGCAATAACAATTATAATCACTACATTAAGCGTGCTTTTCCAATTATTTAAAAAATCAAATTTCATCTCTTTTATGCCTTTCATATTACGATTATATGCGAAAAGGTTGCAATTTTTGCAACCTTTAATTTTACTGCTTAATATCCTTCCTGAGTATTACGGGAAGGACTGTGCCAAATAGAATTTTGAGGTCAAACAGGAGACTCATTTTTTCAATATACTCCTTATCGAGAGCGGTTTTTTCTTCGTTTGAGCACTCGTCTCTGCCGTTAATCTGCGCCCAGCCTGTTATACCCGGTCTTACATCATAAATTCCGTTTTTAAGTCTGAGCTCGTGTATATCCTCTTCTTGGATTATAAGGGGTCTGGGTCCTACTATGGACATATCGCCCTTCAGGACATTTATAAACTGCGGAAGCTCGTCAATACTTGTTTTTCTGAGCACCGCTCCCCATTTTGTTATATACTGCTTTTTGATATCTGCACTTGCAACAACGGGAGCGTCCTTGCGCATTGTGCGGAATTTGAGGACTTTGAAAATCTTACCGTCCTTACCGTACCTCTGCTGACCGATTAAAATCGGCGCGCCCTGTGAAATAAGCGATATAAGGCTTACGCATATAAGCAGCGGCGAAAACACTATAAGCGCTAAAAAGCTTAACGCAATATCCGCCATTCTCTTTGCTATTTTCATATTACCTCGTCAGATTAAAAAAATTATTTACTTAATTATATACTATTTGTCGCAATTTTGCAATGGGTTTTAGGATTAGAGCCTTAAACCCTTAACTCTTGTTCCAATAAATATAGCCGTCCGCAAGCACCGCCCTGCAGGGCGCCGCCTCGGCTCCCTCAAGCAAAACGGGCTGCGCCATAAGAAAATATTTGCCGGGGTCGGCTTTTTCAAGATTCAAACCCTCGAGCACAAGGCAATCCGCCTCGGCGAAAACTCCGTAAACCTCGTTTTCCATACCCTCTATTGCAATACAGTCGGCGTCCGTGCCGATTAGTTTAACGCCCTCGGCAACCAATTCCTCTGCAGCGGAAACATCAATTTTTCCTTTACCTGCGCCCTTTATAAGCAGCTTTTCGCAATTGAGCAAAAACATATTGTCTATCCACATTCCCGTAAGCGCGCCTTTTGCCTTAACCACCAGGCATTCGCCGATAAAATCGTTCATATCATATTCTTCGGCTCCCTTTGCTCCCTCGCAAAAAGCCGAGGGAAAGAGAATATGCGTGCCGTTGTTCAAAGAAGTTAAGAGCAGGGAGCTTTTTTCACCGCTGCTTTCGTCCGTTACGGTCTTAATTACAGCCGGCGTCGCTCCTGCCCGAGCTTCGCTTTCGAGCAGATTTTTTGATATGTCAAGAAGGTTTAACTGTTTCATATTTTCTCCCGAAAAATAAATTTCCGTATTTTATTTTACAATATCTTGAGCCTTTTTTCAATCCCGCTTAGCGGAATATGATTTTCGTCGGAGGGAGCGCATATAAGAAAAAGTTAAAATTTTATTACAATTTGGCGTTTTTTATTGTTTTTTTTAGAATAAAATCTTATAATAGTATGACTTAAAATAATTTTTATAGTATTTTTAAATATAAAAGAGGTATAAAATGGGAATTTTTACACAGGATGTCGGAATTGATTTAGGCACTGCAAACACTCTCATCTGCGTTAAGGGCGAGGGTATAGTTATCCGCGAGCCGAGCGTTGTTGCAGTTGACCTTAAAAACTCTCAGGTGGTTGCGGTAGGCACTGCCGCAAAGGATATGATAGGCCGTACCCCCGGCACAATAAAAGCAGTCAGACCGCTTAAGGACGGTGTTATTGCCAACTTTGAAATCGCCTCGGATATGCTTAAGGCATTTATCGGCAAAGCGGTTAAAACCAACTTTTTTACTAAAACAAGGGTTATTATCTGCGTGCCCGCAGGCGTTACCGAGGTTGAACGGCGTGCGGTTGACAATGCCGCAAGAGCAAGCGGCGCAAAATATGTAAGCATTATTGAGGAGCCTATGGCGGCGGCTATCGGCTCTAAGCTTCCCGTAAGCGAGGCTGTCGGTTCTATGATAGTTGACATCGGCGGCGGCACAAGCGATATAGCTATTATTTCGCTCGGCGATATTGTTACTTCCAAGACGGTGAGAGTAGCGGGCGACGCTTTTGACGAAGCTATCATCAACTATGTTAAAAAGAAATTTAAGCTTTTAATCGGCGAAAGAACCGCCGAGGAAATCAAGCTTGCCATCGGCTCCGCTTACCCCTATGAGGGCGAGGGCGCGATGGAAATAAAGGGCAGAAATGTTGAGGACGGTTTGCCCAAGAACTGTGAAATCACCTCCGAAGAGGTGCGCGAAGCGCTCAAAGAGCCGCTTGATACCGTTATTGACGCTATCAAGACCGTGCTTGAGAGAACTCCGCCCGAGCTCGCAGGCGATATTTACGAAAAAGGAATTGTGCTCACAGGCGGCGGCGCAATGCTCAGGAATTTTGATAAGCTCGTTTCCTTTGCGACAAATATGCCCGTTGTAATTGCCGAAAGACCGCTTGACAGCGTGGTTGACGGCACATTAATTTGCCTTGAAAACAACTTCCGCAACCTCTATGCAAACAGAAACAAAAACACCTTCTAATCCATAAATTAAGGAGTTAAAACGCGTATATGCCTTTCCATAAAAGAAAACAATTCAGAATTATAATGGTTATCGCGGCGCTGTTAATCATCGGTATGATGGTTTCGGCGGTTTCGGGCAGCTCTTTTTCGCCCGAGGGCTCGCTTGTGGGCACGATTTTCTATCCTGCCCAAAGGCTCGCAAGCGCGGTAAGCTCCAAAATAGTTGCCATGCGCGACAATGTTAACGGCAAAACCTCCTATGAGGACGAGCTGAACGAGCTGCGCCTCGAGGTGGCGTCTTTGCAAGAGCAGCTTGTTGACTATGAAAATGTTAAGCGCGAAAACGAATACTACAGGGATTTCCTTGAGGTTAAAGAGGAAAATCCCGACTTTAAGCTCGCTCACGGTCAGATTATTGCGCGTGACAGCGAAAGCCTTTATTCCTCTTTCACGATTTCCATAGGCGCGGCGCAGGGCATTAAGGCTAACGACTGCGTTATTTACGGCAAGTACCTCGTGGGACTTGTGGTGAAGGTTTATCCGACCTCCGCAGTTGTCAAAACCGTGCTCGACCCCGATATTTCCGTTTCGGTTTACGAAGCGAGAACGGGCGAAAACTCCTACACTTCAAACGACCTTACTCTTGCAAAGCAGGGTAAGCTTATGATGGCAAATCTCTCAAAGGATACCGATATTTCCGCGGGCGGCATAGTATGCTCCTCGGGCGTAGGCGGTATCTATCCTAAGGATTTAATTCTCGGCAAGGTTGAGAATGTTCAGGAATCCGGCAAGGACATTTCATATGTAGCGGTAGTAAATCCGGGCGTTAAGATTAATGAGCTTACGGATATTTTCGTTATTACCGATTTTAACGGCAAAAATCAAGTAGCTAAAGCTAAGTCGGACAAGGGGTAATATGGCAAAGGAAAAAAAGCAGGATATAAAACGCAATATTGTTTGGGTGGCGTTGCTGTGCGTCGCTTTTCTGCTTCAGACTACGGACGGGCTGAGGCTTAGCGTAGGTAATGTCACCTTCCTTTGGGTGTTGCCCGTGTTAAGCTGTGTTTGTATGTTTGAAAAGGAAAAGCTCGCTTGCTGGTACGGGCTTTTTGCAGGGCTTCTTTTAGATGTTGTTTCGCCCTCCATGGTCGGCTACAACGCGCTTGTCCTGCTTTTAATCTGCACCTTTATCGGCTGGATTTCCACAAATTATTTAAGAAACACGCTTTTAACAAATCTCGTTATGGGTTCGCTCTTGATATTCCTTTCGGAAAGCCTCTATTGGCTCTTCTTTGTGGAATTCAAGAATACTGCGGGTGCGTCGGGAATATATTTCGGCAAGTTTTTGCCCACAATATTGGTAAACATTGTTTTAATCGTACCCGTATTTTTCATTGTGCTCGCTGTTAACAGACATTTCAAGCGAAACAAATCGGAAGCTTGACGGCTGCTAAATTTAAAGCGCAGCCCCTTCCTGTTTATACAGTTCTGAAGAAAGGAGGAATTTTATGAAAGAGAAGAAAAAGATAAAACGCTCAACAGTACTCATTATCATCACCGTTATTGTTGCGCTCGCTCTCATTTCAAGGCTGTTTTATATTCAGATTATAAAAGGCGATTATTATTCCTCCGTAGGTACCGGAACAATTGCAAAAAAGGTTGATATTGAAGCCTCCCGAGGGGAGATACTCGACGCTTCGGGAACCGCGCTCGTATTCAACGACCAAACTACAAGAATTGTTTTTGACGCTTCATATTTCCCCTCCTCAACGGACAATGAAGCAAGGTCGGACATCATTATAAAGCTTATCAACTTCCTTGAATCTCAAAAAGAAGAATGGAACGATGACCTTCCCATACTTATCAATAAAAAAGGACAGGCTGTTTTTGAAAAGAACCGCAAGGAAGAAATCGACTATCTTAAAAGCGAAAAATATCTTGATTTAAACGACTATGCAACAGCGCAAAACTGCTTTGACGCGCTTGTTGAAATGTACGGTCTGGAGGACTATTCTCCCGCCGAGGCAAGAAAAATTGCCTCTGTGCGCTACGGTATGGTTGTGGGTGCGTTCAGCGTTCAAAATCCCTATGTTTTTGCGGACAGAGTAAGCGATAAAACCGCCGCATACATAGAGGAAAACAAGCTCGTTTTCCAAGGCGTGGGCGCAGAAGCCACTACTGTAAGGCAATATGAGGACGGCACACTTTGTCCTCACCTTTTGGGCAATATAGGTCCCATAACCGCCGAGGAGCTTGAAAAAGGCAACAACAAGGAAACATATAAGCTTACCGACAATATAGGTAAGTCCGGAATTGAAAAGGTTTGCGAAAGCTACCTTAAAGGCGAACGAGGTGAAAAAACGGTTTACTCAACCTCCTCGGGCGAGGTTTCAAGCGTTGTTACCACCGAGCCTGTTCAGGGCAACACAGTAACGCTTACGCTTGATGCAAATATGCAAAGAGTTGCGCAAAACGCGCTTAAAAATAAGGTTGAAAAGCTGCGTTCGGCAGGTCACAACAAGGCGGCGGGCGCCGTAGTTGCATTGGATGTAAACTCCGGCTCCGTGCTGTGCGCGGCAACCTATCCTTCGTATAACAACAACACTTATTTCAAAAACTATTCGAAGCTTGCAAAGGACCCGACCTCTCCGCTTTGGGACAGAGCGCTGATGAGCTCCTATGCTCCCGGTTCAACCTTTAAACCCTGCGTTGCAATCGCAGGTCTTGAGGAAGGCGTTATCAACACCTCAACCACCTTCTATTGCAACAAAGTGTTTGAAATATCCGGTCTCAAACTCAAATGCCTCGGCTACCACGGAAGCGAAAATGTTTCCAATGCAATCAACGACTCGTGCAACATTTTCTTCTACAACACAGGTCAGCTTTTAGGTATAAACAAAATAGATAAATATGCCACCATGTTCGGTCTCGGTCAGGCAACGGGCATAGAGCTTCCCGAATCCACGGGTATACTCGCAGGCATTACCGAGAGAACCGCAAGCGGAGGCGAATGGTACCTTGGCGATACCGTTCAGGCGTCAATCGGTCAGTCCGACCATGTTTTCTCGCCGCTCCAGCTTGCAAACTACTGTGCAACCATTGCAAACGGCGGAACAAGGTACGAAACGCACATTATTAAAAGCGTTACAAGCTATGACAACACTAAAACCGTTTTAGATAAAACTGAGCCTAAGGTCGCTTATAAAATGAGCTTAAACTCGACTAATCTGCAGGCGGTTAAGCGCGGTATGGAATCGGTTGGCGGTCCCGGCGGCTTCTGTTGGGAGGCGTTTAAAAAGTTGCCTGTCAGATGTGCCGCAAAAACAGGTACCGCACAGGTTAAGGAAAAGGTTAACGGCTACTATCATAAATACGATAACGGTATACTCATAACCTACGCTCCGGCGGACAATCCGAAAATCGCTATCGCTCAGGTTGTTGAAAGAGCGGACAGCGGTTCCTCAACCGCAGAGGTCTCGGCAGCTATTTATAAATATTACTTCGCAAAAAATAAGCAGGGCACTAAGCAAAATAATAAAACAAGCAAAAAGAATAATTCTTTGTTGGGATAGACTATGGCTAAAATAATAACTTTTATTTCCGGAAAAGGCGGCTCGGGTAAATCCACGGTGATAGTGGGTATAGCAAATGAGCTTGCAAAAAAAGGCAAACGCGTTCTTGTGGTCGATACGGACACAGGGCTTAACTGCCTTGACATTATCACAGGCGTCGGCGAAGGCGTAGTTTATAATTGGGGCGACATTTTCTCGGACACCTGCGAGGTGAGCGACGCTATATATCCCTCCCTTCAGATAGAAAACCTGTTCATTCTGCCCGCTCCGAAGGATTACAGTAAAATTTTCAAAGAAAGTATTTTAAAAGATTTAATCAGGCTTATTTCGGGCAATTTCGATTTCATTCTTATTGACGCACCGGCAGGTCTCGGAAAAAACCTGACTCTTGCCATTGAACCGGCTGACGAAGTCATTTTGGTTTCTACCGATGATAATATTTCTCTTAAAACAGGTAGAAGGGCTGCAGAAATTGCGGAAAATCTTGATAAAGAGGCAAGCCTTATTATCAACGCCTTTAGAACCTATCCCGTGAAAAACGGAATACTTCCCACAGTTGACGAGGCTATGGACACGGTTGAGCTCGGTCTGCTCGGCATCGTGCCCTTTGAAGCAAACTTAAGCTTTAACGCTTCTCAGGGAATTCCTTTTACCGAAAACACAAGGGCTACCGAGGCGTTTGCAAGAATTGCGAACAGAATTTGCGGCGAAAAATCACCGCTTCCCGAGGAATGGAGATAATAAGCGATAATTTTCTTATTGCATTAGTTAATATATTTTGTTATTATAATAATATTAGTGGCATTTTAGACATTGTATAAAAGAAAGGAATACCCATGAACATTGCTATTATTGCACACGATGAAAAAAAGGAATTGTTGGTTCAGTTCTGCATTGCCTATTGCGGAATACTTGCAAAGCACAACATTTGCGCAACAGGTACTACCGGCAAAATGATTGCCGAGGCAACAGGCTTGGAAATCCAACAGTTTTTGGCGGGCTCTCAGGGCGGCGATCAGCAAATAGCTTCGAGAATAAGCTGCAATGAAATTGACTTGCTCATCTTCTTCAGAGATTCCCTGACTGCTAAAAGCGATGAACCCAATGATACCGAAATGCTTCGCCTTTGCGATGCAAGGAACATCCCCTTTGCAACAAACATTGCAACTGCTGAGGCTCTCATTCACTCGCTTAACAGAGGCGACCTTGATTGGAGAGAATTAATAAAGCAGGCAAAATAAACAGCTTTTGTCGGCTTAAGGCAGACGCGTCAAAAGCATAAAATATGCTCCGCTTTGCCCACTTGATTCAGATCAGGTTGCTTTGCTGCGTTTAAATATTGCTTTGTTGCGCCTAAATTTAAAATTTTGGTGGGAGAAAATCGCTCTCCCACCGTTTATAATGTTAGTGAAAGGTTAAAACAGTATGGCTAAAATAACCGCGCCGAGAGGAACACAGGATATTCTTCCGGCACAATCCGAAAAAATCAGAAATATTGAAGCTTTGCTCTTAACTCTTGCCGAAAGCTACGGCTACAGAGAGCTGAGAACTCCCGTTTTTGAAAACACCGACCTTTTTGAAAGAGGCGTGGGCGATACTACCGATGTCGTTCAAAAAGAAATGTATACCTTCGAGGATAAGGGCGGGCGTTCAATCACCCTGCGCCCCGAGGGTACGGCAGGCGCGGTAAGAAGCGTTTTGGAGCACGGACTTTTAAACGAGGCTTTGCCGCTGAGAGTATCATATCTCACCTCCTGCTACCGCTATGAAAAGCCTCAGGCAGGCAGACTGCGCGAATTCCATCAGTTCGGCGTTGAGTGCTTTGGCGCGGCGGCTCCGATTGCGGACGCACAGTTAATTCTCTTTGCCAAGCATATTTTCGATATTTTTGAAGTGGATAATATATCGCTTGAAATTAATTCAATAGGCTGCAAAGAATGCAGAGCAAAGTATTACGAGGCGCTCAAAGAGTATTTTGAAAGCAAAAAGGACGCTATTTGCGGCACCTGCGTTCAGCGGCTCGAAAAAAATCCGATGAGAATTTTAGACTGTAAAAACAAAGAGTGCAGAGATATTGCAAAAGAGTCTCCGGTTATTTTAGATTACCTTTGCGAGGATTGCAAAGAGCACTTTGAAAAGGTCAAGGAATACCTTGATTTAAACGGCGTTAATTTTAAAGTCAACCCGAGAATTGTAAGAGGACTTGATTATTATACCAAGACCGTTTTCGAATTTGTAAGCGACAATATAGGCGCGCAGGGCACGGTGCTCGGCGGCGGCAGATATGACGGACTTGTAGAAGAGCTTGGCGGAAAGCCCGCTCCCGCGCTCGGCTTCGCCATGGGCATTGAAAGGCTTGTGTTGCTGCTTGAAGCGCTCGATTACAAATTCCCCGAAGCCAAAACCGCAGATATCTATTTCTGCAACATCGGCGACAATGCGCTAAAAGCCGCTCTTTCGCTCTCCGAGGAGCTTATTGCGGACGGCTTTGAGGCGGCAATTGACCTAGTAGGCAGAGGCTTGAAGGCGCAGATGAAATACGCAAACAAAATCGGCGCAAAATATACTGTCGTTATCGGCGATGACGATATTGAAAACGGCGTGCTTAAAATTAAAAATATGGAGACCGGCGAGGTTAGCGAAAGCGATTTTATCAACTTTGCCGAAAATTTTGAAAATTTGTACTTAGAACAAATCACTCAAAAGGAATTTGAGTATTTGAACATAGAAACGGAGGAAGAATAATGGCTGAAACTATTAAAGGACTTGAAAGAACGGACTATTGCGCTTCCTTCCGCCTTGAGGACGCGGGCAAAGAAGTAACCGTATTCGGCTGGGCGCAAAAGCAAAGAGACTTAGGCTCTCTCATTTTTATCGACCTCAGAGACAGAAGCGGCGTTTTGCAGCTGGCGTTCGATGAAAGCACCGAAAAGAGCGTTTTCGAAAAGGCTGCAAAAGTCAGAAGCGAATTTGTGCTTGCCGCAAGAGGAATTGTCAGAGAAAGAAGCAACAAAAACAAGGAAATCCCCACAGGTGATATTGAAGTTGATGTTAAAGAGCTTCGCATTTTAAGCGAGAGCGAAACTCCGCCTTTTGCGATTGACGATAAGTGCAACGCTTCCGAACTCAACCGCCTTAAGTACCGTTACCTTGATTTGAGGCGTCCGTCGCTTCAAAACAATATTTTGATGAGGCACAAAATCACAAAAATCACCCGCGATTATTTTGATGAGAACGGCTTTATTGAAATTGAAACGCCCATGCTTATTAAATCAACTCCCGAAGGTGCAAGAGACTTCCTCGTACCCTCGAGAATTCACGGCGGTAAATTCTATGCGCTTCCGCAAAGCCCTCAGCTTTATAAGCAACTTTCAATGGTTGCGGGCTTTGACAGATATATGCAAATCGCCCGTTGCTTCCGTGATGAGGATTTAAGGGCGGACAGACAGCCCGAATTCACTCAAATCGACCTCGAAATGAGCTTTGTTGATGTTGAGGACGTTATCGAAATCGGCGAGGGCTATATAAAAAGAGTATTTAAAGAGGTTCTCGACGAGGATATTTCCCTTCCGCTTCCGAGACTTAGCTATAATGAAGCTATGGAGCGTTACGGCACCGACAAGCCCGACACCCGCTACGGTATGGAGATAATCAATCTCACCGATATTTTAAAGGACAGCGAATTTATAGTATTCAAGTCTGCGATTGACGGCGGCGGCAGCGTTCGCTGTATCACCGCAAAGGGCGGCGCGGATATCTATAAGAGAAAGGTTATTGACAGGCTTACCGAAACCGCAAAGGGCATAGGCGCAAAGGGGCTTGCCTGGGCAAGGCTCACTGCGGACGGCACCTCGTCCTCCTTCGCCAAATTCCTCAGCGAAGAGCAAATGTCGGCACTGCTTGAAAGGGCGGGAGCCGAAACAGGCGACGCCGTGTTTATTATTGCCGACGCTAACGACGCAAATGTGCTTTCCATTTTAGGCGCGCTAAGGCAGGAGGTCGCCAAAAAGCTCAATATTATCCCCGAGGATAAATTCAACCTGCTTTGGATTGTCGATTTCCCCTTCTTTGATTACGATAAGGAAACAGACGACTATGTAGCTATGCACCACCCCTTCACCGCACCCAAGGACGAAAGCATTGAGTACCTCGGCACGGACAAATCGAAGGTTATCGCAAAGGCTTACGACCTCGTGCTCAACGGCGTAGAATTAGCGTCCGGCTCCATTCGTATAACCGACCCCGAGCTGCAAGGCAAAATGTTCGATATGCTCGGTCTTTCAAAGGAGGAGGCGCAGGAAAAATTCGGCTTCCTCACAAACGCCTTTAAATACGGCGCACCGCCACACGGCGGCATGGGCTTGGGACTTGACAGGCTCGTTATGCAGATGTTGAGGCTCGATTCGCTCAGAGATGTTGTAGCATATCCCAAGCTTCAAAATGCAAGCGAACCTATGACCGAATGTCCCGCGGCAGTCGATGAAGAACAACTTGATGTGCTGAATATAGCAGTAAAAGAAATTGAAGAAGAATAAAAAAACGAGGCTCTGCCTCGTTTTTTTAATGAAATCTGCCTTTCGGCAGGTGAAATCACTTTGTGATGAAATCTTGCGTTGCAAGATGAAATCCAAACTTCGTTTGGATGAAGGGCGACACATTCGCACTTGAATTAAAAGCGAGTTTACGGGAAGTAAACTCGCTTAATTATGGTGGGAAAGCAGGAACTTTGAGAGTGCGAGAAATATAAATAAAACTCTCTTTTTGTGGCGGGAAAGCAAGGAACTTTGAGCTTGCGAGAAAGCGAGATAAAATGCGCTAAATAAAATGCTTTTTGGGGAAGAACAGGTTGAGAGTGCGAGAAATTTAGATAAAATTTTTCAACTAAAACGCCGAGGCGTATGCGATACGCCAAGTTTTAGTTGGAAAAAACGCAAAATTGCCGAAACTATACAGTTTCGGCAATTTCCCTTATAAAATATTAAAATATAATCTGACTAAAACACTAAAGAGATTAAGTGTTTAATGGTTCCTTTATTTTCAGTCTGCGTGGTTTTAGCAAATTTCTCGTGCTCTCAAGGTGTTGGGATGTTTGCTTGAGCCGCGTCCATTGCAACTGCGGTAAAGCTTGCGTCATCCGCTGCGTCCGCCTTAAGCGAATAGGAGTGGTCGCCCAAGTCCCAAAGAGCCACATAGGTTGAGCCTTCAAGCTTCATAATTCTGATTTTTGAAGTAAAGTTTGCAAGATTTAAATCGTAGCTCTGCTCGCTTTGCGCCTTGTTTTCATCGTGCCCGGAAACATTGTACTGAGCAATGTTTGCGATTCTGAATATACAGGTAGTGCCGTTGTAATCATAGGTCGCCTGACCTATGTAAATCTTTTCTCCCTTGTTTGAGGATTCAACAATCGCATATTTTTCATTTGTCGCTCCCTCGGGAAGATTTATTGATAAGGAATACTTTGCCAAGTCCTCTGCGGAAGTGATTTCTTCGATTTTTTCCTTTTTTGCACATGCGCCGAACGCAAAGAGAATGCCTATAATTAAAATTGCACTGACTATTTTCTTCATCTTTTTCTCTCCAATAACAAAATACTTCTTTTCTATTATATATTATATCCATTATTATTGCAAGAATATAAATTTAGTTTGCTTCAGGTTGGATATGCAAAAATATGACATAGGCTTGACAATGTACTAAAATATTGTTACTATTTATTTAGTAATATTTTATTAATTTAAAGATTTATATTATGAAAAAGAAAAGCAATAAGAACAAGCGCGGCTCAGCCGCCTTTTTGGCTGTAATATTAAGTGTTATTATCGCCTTTATCGGCGTGATAATTTATTATCAGGTAAGCAAGTCGCCGAGAGCGCAAACAACCTCAGCGCTTACTTCTTCCGAGAGTGCGAGCGAAAATTCGCAAAAGCACTCGGATAAAATCGACGCCGAAAAGTATTATAAAGAAAATTCTCAAAAGCTGATTTGCGTCACACCTGCCGAGAAATCAAAAAAAGTTTATAGCGAAAAGCAAGTCGCAAAGGAGTTGACAGCCCGCGGCTTCGGTAAAAATTCTTCTATCACTTATGATTATAACCTTGACGGTAGCGTGAAAAAAAAGACAAAAGTCAGCAACAGCTCTTCCGCAAAGCACCCGCAGTACACGGTAATATATATGACCGAAAGCGGAGATTATTGGACGGTAAGCGTTTGTGAGAACAGCATAACCGCTTATCCCGTAACATATAATTCGAAGCGAAATGGCGATACGGAGCTGATTGTAGCCGAAAGCGACAGCATAACCGCCTATGACAGCCAAACAAATTCATTTTATGAGTCAATACCGAAAAAAAGCGTTTTGGAGCTTAAAAAAATCCCCGCCGTTACGGCGAAGGCTTTGGAACAGCTGACAGCGCAGAAGCTTGAAAGACTATGAGAAAACAGCAGCACAACAATTTCACCTATATTTCAAAGCTGATTGCAGTATTGCTATCGGTTATAATTACTTTTTGTATCGGCGCGCCCGCTTTCGCGCTTTCGCCTGTAAGCTCAGGCGAATATGAAGAACCGATTATGGTATCTCTCGGCGATTCTTATTCCTCGGGCGAAGGCGTAGAGCCATATTATTTTTCGCGCAGCGAGGATAAATATGAGCAGCCCGATTGGCTGGCGCACCGTTCAAGGCTAAGCTGGGCGGGCAAATTAAAGCTTCGCGACAGTAGGGGCAAACGCCTTACTATGTATCAAAACAAGGCTTTTTACAGCAATGAAACTAAGTCTTACGATTCTTTTGATAAAAACAACTGGTACTTTGTTGCGTCGTCGGGCGCGGTTACCGGTTCACTTAACGGAACGCAAGGCAAGTCTTTTGACCGCTACATTGACGGCGGCTCGCTTACAGAGCACGATTCCGTCACGCTCGACAGTCAGCTTAAGGTATTTGAGTCAATCGAGCCCGGCACAACCGATTATGTGACTATGACAATGGGCGGTAACGACGCTCATTTCGCTGAAGTTTTTATTTATGCGGCGTTAAACTGCTCGTTCATAAATGTTAACGGTATGGACGATTATATCGGCAGAATATGGAACGAGTTTTACAACGGCTCAAACAGCATTAAAAACAGACTTATAAACGCTTACAACGATATTCACAACGCTGCGGGAAATCAGGCTAATATTATAATTGCGGGATACCCGAAAATTTTGCCGAAGGGCGGATTTATACTTTTCAGCGCAACAGAATCGCAGGTAATAGATAACGCAATTACTATGCTCAATCAGGAAATCAGGGGAATTGTTAACTCCTTACACTCGGAGAGCTTCAAAATTCACTTTGTCTCGGTAGAGGAAGCTTTCGAGGGACACGAGGCTTACACGGGCTCATTCAAGGAATATATTCACGGCATAAAATTTGTCAGAGTTCAGGACTTGGATCACGCTCAAATAATCAGCTCCTCCTCGTTGCACCCGAATAAAGGCGGCGTCAAGGCTTACGCTTTGTGCGTTCAAGAGTGCATTGACCGAATAGAAAACGGCGAAAGCAGCTCAGCAGCAGAAGAGGGTGCTGCAACGCTTCAAGCACAAAATCCCGAAAACGCAGAGGCTTCCGAAATTCAGCAAGCGCAGCCGTTACCTACTCGGGGCGACATAAACCGTGACGGATTAGTTTCAATTTTAGATGTGGCTGAGCTCGTTTCAGCCGAGGATTACGGTGCAATTGTCAAGGATGCGCCCGAAGATTTGAATAAAGACGGTGCGCTGTCGTTCAAGGATGTAGTTATAATAATCGACCCTGAGATTTATGCAACGCAATAAACAAAAAAACAAAAACGCTAAAGCTACAAAGTTTTAGCGTTTTACTTATAATAATCACAGGTTCAAGTTTTTTAATAAAAGTTAAAAATCG
>CADBNM010000089.1 GCA_902796055.1 Oscillospiraceae bacterium | reverse complement strand
CATTTTTGCAGCTATCGAGCGTTCCGCTTCATATATATGCGGTAAAAACAGAAAAGGTCTGCCACCTAATTCTTTTTCGATTATTTCTTCATTTGAAATTAGATTATCAACTGCGATTTCGGCGTCGTCCTCACTGCATTCGAGCAAGTTTTCGGCGGGCGCGGTTATTTTATCGCGCGGTACGCAGGAATGACCGTTGCCGAGATTGTGCCTTAAAATGTGCTTGATACCCGCCATAATTCTCAGCATTTCGTGAGGTCTTTTAGGTAGGCGAGAGGCAATCAAATCCGCCCTTTCAAAGCTCATACCTATAGCGTCCTCGCAAAGAATATAAGGATTATCGCAAAACTTCTGTTCGATTGAAGGACCGTAGTTCCTGTATGCGCGCATACTTTCGGCAGGGCTCATACCGTAGTCGCTGAGCGCCGCCATAGTATTTCTCAAATGCTTTTGAGAAACAAACATCTCGCTGATTTTCTCCGCCTTTTGCTCGGATATGCCCTTTATTTGAGTAAGGCGATGATAATCGTTTTCTATTACATCAAAGGTATCGGCACCGAATTTTTTGATGATTTTTGAAGCCGTGCTCTCGCCTATGCCCTTGATTACGCCCGAGGACAAATAGCGGTACATTCCCGCAACGGACGAAGGCATTTCGCTGATACAGCCGCTGACTTTGAACTGATGGCCGAAGGACGGATGCACCTGCCACACGCCTTCAAGGCGCACAAACTCGCCCGATACCACCTTGGGCATTACGCCCACAGCGCATATCAGTTCGTCACCCGTATTAACCTGACAGACCGTGAAGCCGTTTTCTTCGTTATGAAAAGAAACCTCTTCAACCGTACCGTTAATAATTTCTACTTCGTTCATTTTTGTTCCTCGCTAAGTAATATATTATTTTACTATATTAAATGAGTTTTTTCAACTCATCAATATCCTTAATTATTACTATACCGTTATTTTCGGCGGCATAGTGCGCGATTTTCTTCATTTGCTCGCTCATTCCGTCATCGAACACGATTATTTTTGCCGAGCCGCCCGACATATGCGCCCTGCCGAGCGCCTCATAAAGCCTTATATCCAAATCGTCACAAGCGCCGTCGGCTTTTATGATGATAAACGCTTTGCCGTCATCATTGGAGCAAAGTCTTAAAAAAGCCTCCTTTAAAAGACAGATTAAGCCGAAGGAAGCTAAAAACGCAACTATCAAGCAAGCTATAAACTCTAACATATTATCACCTCAAATTATACTATTGCGGGACAAATTGTAGGGTGAATGTTTACATTGACAAATAAATATAATTGTTATAGAATTTTATTATAATATTTTCAGAGGTTCTTATGAGATTAATTTTAGCGATTGTCACGGCAAAAATCGTGGCGTTTTTATCAAAAATAAAAGGAGGAAAAAGTTCTTCCGTTCCCGGTGCTGTTGCGCTCAAAATCTGCCCCGATTTGATTGCGAGGCTTTCTTCTCAAGTCAGAAAAGGGATTATCACCGTTTGCGGTACAAACGGCAAGACCACTACCAACAACCTGATGTGCTCCGCACTCGAGGGCGCAGGCTACAAGGTAGTGTGCAACAAGCTCGGCGCAAATATGAAAAACGGCGTGGCGACTGCGTTTGCACTCAGCGCTTCACTTGGCGGAAAAATTGACGCCGACTACGCTTCCATTGAGGTTGACGAGGCTTCAACGGTTAGAGTTTTCGAGTATATGAAGCCGGATGCTATGGTTATAACGAACCTGTTCCGCGACCAGCTTGACAGGTACGGCGAAATTGATATTACAATAAACATTTTAGACAAGGCGATTGAAATGGCGGGCGATGTTACGCTCGTGCTCAATGCCGACGACCCGCTCTGCGCGCAGTTCGGCACAAGGCACAAAGTTAAAACGCTTTATTACGGTATAAGCGAAAAGGTTTTACCGCAGACAAACGATACCAAGGAAGGCAGATTCTGCCCGATTTGCGGTGCGCAACAATGGTACGATTACTACCACTATTCGCAATTAGGCAACTACCAATGCACCAAGTGTTCGTTTAAGCGTCCGAAGCCCGATGTTGAAGTTAAAAATGTTGGTCTTACGCCGAATATGACTTTTGAAATTAACTCGGTGCCGATGACACTCAACTACAGAGGTTTTTACAACATCTACAACATGATAGGCGTTTATGCAGGCTT
>CADBNM010000088.1 GCA_902796055.1 Oscillospiraceae bacterium | reverse complement strand
TCTACTAAATCACATAAATAATAACAGTCTGCACGATTTTAGCCACTTTTTCGACAGTCTGGCCTCTAAGCAAACTCGCTTAGAGGTGATTTTTTAGTTGTTGTTTACATTTCGGATAAACCTTCGGAAATGCCGAGCAATATAACACCCGCAATAACCGTGATAACACAGGCGTACTGGGATTTTTTGAGCTTTTCTTTCAAAACAATTCTGCCCAGTATTACCGAAACTATGCAGTAGCAGGCAATCATCGGTGCCGAAAGCACGGGATTTCTCGCCATGGCGAATACATAGAATATCTGTCCGAATTCTTCCGCGCAGGCGGCGATAGCCTTGTCTTTGTCTTTAAACGGGTTGTATGCTTTTTTATTCTTTATGAGCATAAACAGCCAACAGATAAGCCCTGCCGCAAAGAAGGTCAAGCCGTAAAGGATAAGCACATCCGCCTCGGAGAGTCCGAGTCCCGTATCGCTGTCAAGAATAATGCCGTCCGCCGCTGTACCTATGGTATCGAAAATGCAGTAAGCGATGGGGAAGAAGAGCGCAAGCGCGCCGATTTTATACTTCTTCTCAACCTTTTCTCCGCGAGCCGCAATTTCCTTGTCACTGATTTTCTTTTCAACTATTCCCAATGCAATAACGCCTGCAACGGTTAAAGCAGTGCCTGCAAAATCAAGTACGCCGTATTCATCGGTAATGCTGCCGATTTTTCCTCTTACAAGGAAGAAAATCGTCATCGCAATTGCGCTGAATGCTCCCGAAGCGTTTTGGATGGGGGAGATAATAGAAACCTCTAAATATCTGAGTCCCGCATAGCCTATTACCATAGAGATAATATAAGCGAGCGAAGCGGGAGAATATTTAACTATGTCGCTGAAAAAGGTTTTAGCCGTCAGCGTTTTTTCCATATACGGAACAGAATTTGGCAGCAGCAATATTATAAGCGCCGCCGCGCCCATTACAAGACCTACCCAAACGGCGATTTTTAAGTGCGAATGGCTGTCGTTTTCATCCGTACTTTTTTTGTAGAATAAATCGGCAAAGCCCCAGCCTAAAGTGGCAACGAGGGCAAAAATGAACCACATATACTATACCTCCGATTATCTGATGTGTTTGAGCTTTTCTTCGCCGAGCTGTTCAAGATATTCTTCGTATGTGCAGAGGTGGTCGTCAATTTTTCCGTTTTCAAGGTTTATAATTCTGTTTGCTATAGTTTGAATAAATTGATGGTCGTGAGAAGTGAAAATAACGGTTTCGGGATAGTTTATAAGTCCCTTGTTAAGCGCCGTAATGCTTTCGAGGTCAAGGTGGTTGGTAGGCTCGTCAAAAATAAGCACATTTGCGCCGCTGAGCATAAGCTTGCACAGCATACATCTCACCTTTTCGCCGCCCGATAGAACCTTTGCTTTCTTGTAAACCTCATCGCCGTTAAACAGCATTCTGCCGAGCCAGCCTCTGATATCCGTTTCAAGGAATAAATCAGTGAACTGCCTGAGCCAGTCGATGAGGTTGAGCTCGCAACCGTCAAAGAATTCGCTGTTGTCGCTGGGCATAAACGCCTGAGAAGTAGTAACGCCCCATTTGAATGTGCCTTCGTCGGGCTCGATTTCACCCATAAGAATTCTGAAAAGAGTTGTTTTTGCAAGCGCGTCCGAGCCCACAAATGCAACCTTATCATGAGGATTGATAATGAAAGACACATTATCGAGCACTTTTCTGTCGCCTATAGTTTTGGTTAATCCCTCCACCATAAGTAAATCGTTGCCTACAGTCCTGTCCGGCGTAAAGCCCACAAACGGGAACCGCCTTGAAGAAACGGGCATATCAATAAGCTCGAGCGCCTCAAGCTGTTTTCTTCTGCTTGTGGCTTGCTTAGACTTTGAAGCGTTAGCGGAAAAACGGGAAATAAACTCTTTTAATTCCTGTGCTTTTTGCTCGTTCTTTTTGTTTTGCTCTCTCATCTGTCTTTGGCGGATTTGAGTGTAATCGTACCAGAAGTCGTAGTTACCCGTATACAGCGTGATTTCTCCGAAGTCAACATCTGCTATGTGAGTGCATACGGTGTTTAAAAAGTGCCTGTCGTGAGATACTACTATTACCGTGTTCGGAAAGTCCATAAGGAAGCTTTCAAGCCAGCGTATTGCAGCTAAGTCAAGGTGGTTGGTAGGCTCGTCAAGAAGCAGTATATCGGGGTTTCCGAAAAGCGCTTGAGCAAGTAAAACTTTAACCTTTTGCTCGTTTTGAAGCTCCGCCATTCTCATATAATGAAATTCGTCGCCTATACCTAATTTGTTGAGCAAAAACTCCGCGTCGCTCTCGGCTTCCCAGCCGCCCATATCAGCAAATTCCGCTTCAAGATTTGCGGCGATTTCGCCGTCCTCCTCCGTGAAGTCCTCTTTAGAGTAGATTTCTTCCTTTTGCTTCATTATGTCAATGAGCTTTTGGTTGCCCATTATAACGGTTTGCACCGCTTCATACTCATCGTAAGCGAAGTGGTCCTGCTTCAAAACCGAAAGTCTTTCGCCGGGAGTGATGAACACTTCGCCGGAATCAGGTTCGATTTCGCCGCTGAGTACTTTTAAGAAGGTGGATTTGCCTGCGCCGTTCGCGCCTATAAGACCGTAGCAGTTGCCGGGGGTGAAGGTGATGTTAACATGTTTGAATAGCTCCTGACCGCCGAATTGCACGGTTACATCGTTTGTTGAAATCATATTTTTTCTCCCAAAAATCAAAATTCCTATACTCATAGTATATCACACATTTTGATAATTGACAACTTACTAATTTTATTTTATAATAGCTACAGTAACTGCACCGGGTAATTGCGTAAGGCTAACTTATGAGGAAAGTCCGAGCTCCGCAGGGCGGGATAACGGCTAACGGCCGCCGGGGGTGACCCTCGGGAAAGTGCAACAGAAATATACCGCCGCACTCGGTGTCTTGTTCATTCCAAAGGCACTTATGCGGTAAGGGTGGAAAGGCGAGGTAAGAGCTCACCGGCTTATTTGGTAACAAGTAAGCCCTGTAAACCCTATCCGGAGCAATGTCGACTAAAGTGGCTTGCCCGGCCTATACTTTGAAGGACAGCTGGAGCCGTGCAGTAATGTACGGTCGAGATAGATAATTACCTGAAAAACAGAACTCGGCTTACAGGTGCAGTTACACTGTTATCTGCTAAATATTAGGCAAATCGGTTAATGAAAACCGCTTCGGATTCATTAGCGAGAGCCTTACTTTAAATAAAACCGGCTTAGACTCATTATCGAGAAACTCATTTTAATAATAATCATTATGGAGGCACATTTTGAGTAAACACGATGAATATGAGGATATCTTCAGCGGAAAGAGCAGTGATTATGAAGATATTTCTTCCGGCAGGGAATCTTGGGATAGAATGGATAAAGATGTCTATTCGAATGAAAGACCTGCAAAACGCGGTAAATCGGGAAATTTTGAAGATATTTACTCCGATTTAAAATCGCGCGCCAAGTCTAAACAACGCTATATTCCCTCTGCCGGCGGCAGGAGAAACAAGGTGAGCAAAAAGGGCAAGAAAATCATTGCCGTTATTCTCGCTATAGTTATTTTGATTACCGGCACCGTCGGCTATCTCGGCTTTAATTTGTTGGATAAAATCAACTATGTTCCGACTGAGCACAGTAATTTATATCTCGACCAAAATAAGCTTGTAAGCGACAGGAAGGTTAAGAATATTCTCTTTATCGGCTGTGATGACGACAGCGGCGGAACAGCGCGCTCGGACTCTATGATGCTTGTGAGCATCGACAGGGCGCACAAAAAAATCAAGCTCACTTCTTTTATGAGAGATATGTGGGTATATATTCCCGATAATGACTATGCTAAGCTTAACGCTGCTTTTGCTTACGGCGGAGCGGGTCTGCTTATAGATACTCTCGAGTACAACTTCGGCATAAGAATTGATAATTATGCTATGGTAGATTTTAAAATCTTCTCGTCCATTATTGATGAATTGGGCGGTGTAGAGGTTGAAGTTACCGAGAAAGAAGCGGATTTCATCAACAGAACAACCCGCCAGACGGTCAAATCAGGCAAAACCGTTTTAAACGGTGATGAAGCGCTTGTATATTGCCGTATAAGGTATTTGGATTCCGATTTTATGCGCACTAAGCGTCAGCGCAAGGTGATGGAAGCCATTGTCTCAAAGGTTAAATCCTCGGGTCCGTTCACAATGTATGGTCTTGCCGAGGTAATTCTTCCGCAGGTTAAAACTGACATCACAAAAGGCTCGATGATGCTTTTAGGGCTCGGTGCTCTTGGGTATATGGGCTATGATGTTGAGCAGCTTCGTATACCGATTGACAATTCCTATTCCGAGCAATATTTCGGTGACCAGCTTGCTCTTTCAATTGATTTTGAAGCAAATAAACAGGCGTTAATTAAATTCATTTATTCATAATTCAAGCAATATAAGGCGATGCTACTCAATGTTACTTGTAGCATCGCTTTTTGTTTATTTAATGAAGATAAATAAATATCCTTTGTATACATTGCACAAAAATATTTAAATATTTTGACAATGTTAGCCACTTGTTTAATTTCCAATATAAATATATAATATATATGTAAAGCTATACAGTACTGGAGGAATAGTAATGAAAAAGACTTTGAAAAAATCACTCTCGTTAGTTTTGGCAGTAGTGATGCTCGTTTCGTGTATGGTTTTCTCACTTCCCAATGTGAGCGCGGCAACATATCCGCAGACCTTACATAATGGCGATGATGATGTGAATTATACAGCGGACGACGCTTTGCAGGGTAAATACCTTGTTGAAGTTGATGTTGTAAAATTCTCACCGAACTATATGCTCGCACCTGCTGCAATTAAATCCGAAGCAGGCGATATAATCATTACATATAGACCGAGCAACGGTTTGGATGCGGAAAAGGCTGTTACCTTGGAGGATATAATTCCCGCAAACGCCTTTAATTTTGACGGTGAAGGTCAAAGAGCATATTATGCTGTTGTTGAAGGCTTCCCGACAAAAGCAACCGCTTCCGTAAAGAAAACAAATTTAAGCGCTAATGACAGCGGTATTTTTACGGGCATTAAGATTTGGGATTGCACAATCGGCACCTTTAATACTATCTATGACCCGCTTAAGGTTCAAAGAGAAAACGGCGCCGAAACAGCAAGCCTTATGTTCTCTTCTATTGAGACTCTTAATCAGTATTATCCTTATGCAAAAGAGGGAAGCGCTTCGGGCGGAAATTTAACTCTTCCCGCAAATATCACTAATCCTACTGTTTCCGATGTTAACTTTGCGGTAACGGATCAGTGGGGCGTTACAATGATTTCACCTAAAATTAACGCTCCGTCTATAGCGGGTCTCACCTTCTCGCAAAATAACAACATTGTCACCATAAAAGGCACGGGTGACGCAAATTACTACTCCTCAAATAATAATTATAGAGATGTAACCGTTAAAGCCACTTATGCAACAGCAAATGAAAATGCGGCAGGGCTTGGCGAAATATCTCAGGTTTGCAGAATAACAAACTCCACAACCAAGACTTATGCTCCTACATATGATAACAGAACAAAAGCAGGTCTCAGCCTTTGGTTTGTTGCAGGTTCAACTGCAAATCCAGATAAATTCAATCTGAATTCTTCATACAATATGACTACAACCAATTATTTGAAGATTAAGAATAATTCAACCAGAACGGCTACTATAAACTCCATTTCAAGTCCCAATTCCGGCAAGTTTAAGTTTGTTTTTGATAATAATACCACTCTTGCCGCGGGCGCAACCCTGTCCGTTAAAATTCAGGACTTGCAGAGCGCGTCGGCAAACTATTCTATTGACGCTGATGTTACCTATACTCTTGAAGGTCTTTATAACGCTTCAACCGGTTCGCTTGTATCTCTTGCTACAGGCTCAACCGTACCCTGCATTTATGAAGCGTCATCGGTTCCCGAAATTAACATTTATCATAAACCTTTGATGCAGAGAAAGGTCGATGTTAATGTTCAACTTGTTACTACCGACCAAAACGGAAATGCAGGTAAAGGTATTTTAAAACAGACTTCAAAGGATGACGGAAAAGAAGAATGTACATGGGCTGCTGATTATTATATTAACAGAGACGAAGCGTCAACATACAGCGCTGCTAAATTAGGCTTTAAGTTTATTGTTAACTACGGTAACAGCTACAGCTTCCAAAGTGATAAGGCAGGTACTTATCAGTTTGACGGTGAATATGATAGCGCCGCTACCTTCGGCTTTGCCACTGCTTCACATGCAAGCAGTGCCGTTACCGAAAAAGTTGCCACTTCCATAGGAAGCACGGTCGGTGCAACAAAAACACTTACCTTTGTCGGCAACATTTTTAAAGGCTCTACCGAGACCGCTTCACCGGCTAAAATCAACTTTAGTAAAATGGAAGTTGAAGCTACGCAGACTGTTGCAAACTCTGCTTTCTTCACTCTTGGGCTTAATGTTTATGCTTATTCTAAATCAGACCTTCGCAAATCCGTTGCAACTGCAAGAAACGCTGCTCCGCTTTCGTGCTACTATACCACAAGCGCATATAATAATTATAACAAGATGGCATCGTCTTCAAAACTCAAGGCTGCGTTGAATCAACTCGGCTATTATGTGACAACTCAGTTTGACATTACTACTGCCCAAAAAGCGCTTGACAATGCTTACAGTACCATGAACAGCACAGGCACAAGAGGTGGCACCTACTGCGTTGTTCACCAAAAGCATGTAGGCGATATTAATACTCCTATCACCGAAACCGCGGTTGATTACTTTGTATTTGAAGAAGGTGCTTCAAATAACCTTAGATTTAAAAATGATTATATGGATAATTGCAACAAGCACTCTGCAACATATACCGCAAACCTTGTTACACCCGGCACCTACACTCATATTTATGATTACTGGAATATTGACTTTTCCAGCCTTGAATCGGTATTGGATGAATACAATGTTGTTGCCGAAGGCGACAAATTCTCGAATACCGAAGAAGCAGCAGGTAATCAGCTTACTGCCGCGCAAGCCGTTGATATGACTTCAAGCACTCCGTTACCTGAAAACCAAAATGATGTTGAGGTTGTTGCCACGGAACTTAAGAATGCATTAAGAGGTCTTGTTTATACTTCTTTCGATATGAGTGTTACTCATAAAATGGTAACTCCCACCGGTGATGATGTAACCGATCCCGAGGTTGCGCAGTATACCGAAATTTATAACAAGACCGCGACTTACGGCGAGGTTCTTGACGGTACTGCCGATATCAACGATTCAACTTATACTATCAAAGGCGTTCACTATGCTCCTATTCCTGACGAAAAATTCCTCAGCTATTCGTCTAAGTACCGTACCTCAGGTATTTCAAGCGGATATATCGTTAAAGAGTCTAAAACAATAACCTTTACTTATACCGCAAAACCGATAGAGGACACCGAACTTAATGACGCTATTTCTGATTTTACCGCTCATGCCGAGGAATGGAAGAATGAATTTACAAAATCCTCGTTTGACGAGTTTACAAATTGGTTCGTTCAAAATGAAGAAACCTTGACTCAGGCGTTCAGCATATTCGATGAAGATGCTTATGAGCAGATTCTCGCTATGTTTAGAGAAGAATCGGCGAAGCTTGACCCGATTATCACTCAAGAACAAATTGCCGCTCTTGAAAGCTTCAACGAAGAGTATGAGATGCTTGAAATGATGCCTCAGGCTTATTGCTACGGAAGAGTTGTGTTAAATAGTTTCAGTCAAACTTATAATGATTCTAAGGCGATTCTTGAGCTTGTAGATGAAAATGATGCAGGCAAAAATGCAGCTCAGGCAATTCTTGATCAAGCAGCTGACTTTGCTCCGACAGTTCATGCTAAAGGCGATAGAATTGTTATCACAGATCCGTTAGACGGTATGGCGGGTAGCTATGCAACAATGTGTGCGACCTGCAATCAAAGGATTTCAGCAAACTCTTTGCCTAATCCTGTATTTAACACGGCGGTTCAGTCTTACTATGATTACTCCAACAGAGGCGCTGCTCTCTGCTACTCCGAGGAGGAGGCTTTGTCGCCTGATACTCAGCATATCAGATTCCCGGCTTCCTGCGTAGTACCTGCGGGCGCAACCGTAGAGGACTTCGGTTTTGTTTATACATATACTATGCATTTGAACGGCGGCGCAGAGCCCAATGACAATACGCCTGTTAATGTTGATTCTTTGATTATCGGAGAACCTCTCGTTACTCAAAAATCCGTCTTTAACAGCGAAGACCCGCATTACACGGCTCATCCTCAGGCGGACGGCAGCACGGCTTACACTTTCAATCTTAAGTTTAACAGCCCCAGAAAGGATTGGAACAAGCATTATGCCGTAAGAAGCTATGTAACATATAACTATGACGGCGTTTCGGTAACCGTTTACGATAGGACTTACTCTTCAAGAAGTGCAAGCTATGTCGCTAAGTGTGTTATGGATAATCCGAATGAGCTTGAAGCTGCAAAGCAGATTATCGGCACAAAATTCGGCTACTCTTATAAATAAATATTTAACCGACTCGAGAATTCTCGGGGCAGTTATTTGGAATTAGAAATTGGGAAACGCTTTATTCCCGCAATCCGTAATTATGATATTAAATATTCAGACCAAGCTGTATCATATTGGAGGAATAGCAATGAAAAAAACCTTAAGAAAATCACTATCATTAGTTTTGGCAGCAGTTATGCTCGTTTCGTGTATGGTTTTCTCGCTTCCGAGCGCGAATGCGGCAACATATCCGCAGACCTTATATAACGGCGAAACTGCCATAAATTACACTGCGAACGATGCTGCTCAAGGCAAATACCTTGTGGAAGTAGATGTTATTAAGTTTTCGCCTAATTATGCGCTCACTCCGGCTGCTATAAAATCCGAAGCAGGCGATATAATTATTACATACAAGCCAAGCAATGGCTTGGACGCTGAAAAAACCGTAACCTTAGATGATGTAATCCCTGTCAATACCTTCAATTTTGAGGGAGAAGCACAGAGGTCGTATTACGCCGTTGTTGACGGTTTTCCGTCAAAAGCAACCGCTTCTGTTAAGAAAACAAATATAAGTGCTAATGACAGCGGTATTTACACAGGCATTAAGATTTGGGACTGTACAATCGGTACTTTCAATATTATCTATGACCCGCTTAAAGTACAAAGGGAAAACGGTGCCGAGACAGCAAGTCTTATGTTTTCCAATATTGAAGTTCTTAATCAGTATTATCCCTATGCTAAGCAGGGAAGTGCCTCGGGCGGAAATTTAACTCTTCCCGCGAACATTACAAATCCCACAACTTCTAATGTCACCTTTTCCGTAACGGATCAGTGGGGCGTTACCATGATTTCGCCTAAAATCAGCGCTCCGTCTACAGCAGGTCTTACCTTCTCGCAGAATAAAAATATTGTTACCGTTAAAGGCACGGGCGACGCTAACTATTATGCTTCCTCCAATAACTATAGAGATGTAACCGTAAAAGCAATCTATTCAACCGCTAATAATAGTGCAACGGGCGGCATTTCGGAAATTCCTCAGGTTTGCAGAATAACCAACTCATCGGCAAAGACCTATGCTCCTACCTATGATAACCGAACAAAAGCGGGCTTAAGCCTTTGGTTTGAGGCGGGCGGTTCGGCAAACCCCGAAAAGCTGGTTCTTAATTCTTCTTATAATATGACTACCACCAACTATTTGAAGATTAAGAATAATTCAACCAGAACCGCAACAATTAAATCAATAACCTCTCCGAACACGAGCTATTTCAAATTTGTTTTTGATAATAATACAACCCTTGCCGCAGGCGCAACCTTGTCCGTAAAGCTTCAGGATTTGCAGAGCGCTAATGTGAATTATTCCATTGACGCCGATGTTTCCTATACTCTTGAAGGACTCTTCAACGCTTCAACCGGTTCGCTTGTAAACCTTGCGTGCGGTTTAACCGTTCCTTGTATATATAACAAAGTAACTGCACCGAGCATTTATGTGCACGATGAGCCTTGGAATCAGAGAAAGGTTATGGTTGATGTTGAAATGATAGGCAACGGTATTCTCAACCAGACCGCAAAGAGCGATGATAAGGAAAAATGCTCTTGGGCGGTTGATTATTATGTTGACAGAGACACTTACTCGACCTATCAGAGCGCAGGCTTGGGCTTCAAGTGCACTCCGAGATATGCTAATGAAATTAACTTCCAAAAGCAGGGCGATAGCGGCACCTATCAGTTCGGCGGCGCTTATGATTCCTCCGGCTCCTTCGGCTTCCTTGCCGAAAATGTCTGCGTGCCTATAGACAGCGCTGTTCAGGAGATTGCTAAAATACCGTTGGGAAAAACTAAGGATTCACCTGTTTCGTTTACTTTTAACGGCACTATATTCACAGGCTCAAGCACTAACCCTGCGCCTGCAAAAATTTATTTTAACAATGTTCAGATTGAAGCGAGCGAATGGATAGCAAATTCCGGTTACATTACGCTTGACCTGAGTATTTATGCACTTTCAAAGAGAACGCTTCGTTCCTCAGTTGCAACCGCAAGAACGATTTCTCCGCTCTCGTGCTACTATACCACCAGCTCATACAATGCTTTCAATCAAATGGCAACCTCCTCTAAATTCAAGGCGGCTTTGATTCAGCTCGGCACGGATATGACTAATCAGTGCGACATTACCACCGCTCAAACAGGGCTTGACGATGCTTATAACAGTATGCTCAACACTGGCACAAGAGGCGGTACATATTGCGTTGTTCATCAGAAGCACTCGGGAGACATTAATACTCCTATCACCGAAACCGCGGTTGATTACTTCGTATTTGAAGTGGGCGCTTCAAATAACCTTAAATTCAAGAGCGCTTATACCGATGTTTGCAATAAGCACTCCGCAACCTTTACCGCAAATATTGCCGCGTCCGGCACCAATACTCATGTTTATGATTATTGGAATATAGATTTCACAAATCTTGAAGCGGTATTGGATGAATATAACAATGTTGCCGAAGGCGATCGCTTCTCTAATACGCAAGATGCGGTCGGCAATCAACTTATAGTTGCAAATGCAGTCGATATGACTTCCACAACTCCTCTGCCCGAAAAACAGAATGATGTTGAAGTTGTTGCAATGGATTTGAAAAACGCTTTGAGATCGCTTGAATATACTTCCTTTGATATGAGCGTTACTCATAAAATGGTAACTCCCACCGGTGATGATGTAACCGATCCAGAGGTTGCGCAGTACACCGAAATATATAACAAGACCACGACTTACGGTGAGGTTCTTGACGGTACTGCGGATATTAACGATTCAACCTATACTATCAAGGGCGTTCACTATGCGCCGCTTCCGGATCCGAAGTTTGTTAGCTATTCGTCTAAATACCGTACCTCAGGTATTTCCAGCGAGTATATTGTTAAAGAATCCAAAACCGTAACCTTTACTTATACCGCAAAACCGATAGAGGACACTGAACTTAATGACGCTATTTCCGATTTCACTTCTCACGCCGAGGAATGGAAGGAAGAATTTACAAAATCCTCGTTTGACGAATTTACAAATTGGTTTGTTCAAAATGAAGAAACCTTAACTCAGGCATTCTGCGTGTTTGATGAAGAAGCGTATGATCAAATTCTCGCCATGTTCAGAGAAGAATCGGCGAAGCTTGACCCGATTATCACTCAAGAACAAATCGCTGCTCTTGAAAGCTTTAACGAGGATTACGAGATGCTTGAAATGATGCCTCAGGGATATTGCGACGGTACTATCCTTTTGAGAAACTATCAAGACACTTATAATGCTTCTCAGGAGATGCTTGAAAAGGTTAGTGAAAATGATGCGGGTAAAAATGCGGCTCAGGAAATTCTCGATGTTGCGGCAAACTTTGCTCCTACAATTCATACCTCCGGCGAAAGAATACTTGTAAATAATCCCGAGGATGGTATTGCGGGCAGCTATGCAACAATGTGCGCTTCGTGTAAAGAAAGAATTTCCGCAAAGTCATTGCCCAATCCGGTATTCAATACGGCAGTGCAGTCTTATTATGATTATTCTAATAGAGGCGCGTCGCTTTGCTATTCCGAGGATGAGGCTGCGTTGCCCGATACTCAGCACATTCGTTTCCCCGCCTCCGTTGTAGTACCTGCGGGCGCAACAGTTGAAGACTTCGGTTGTGTTTATACTTGGACTATGTATCTTAACGGCGGTGCAGAGCCTGAAGACAATACTCCGATTAATGTTGAAGGTTTGGTTATAGGTGAACCGCTCGTTAGCCAAAAGTCCATTTTGAACAGCAACGATCCGCATTACACTGCTCATCCGCAGTCTGACGGAAGTACGGTTTATACCTTCAATCTTAAATTTAATAACAAAAAAGAAGATTGGAATAAGCATTATGCCGTAAGAAGCTATGTTACATATAACTTTGACGGTGTATCGGTAACTGTTTACGATAGGACTTATTCTTCAAGAAGCTCGGCATATATTGCCAAATGCGTAATGGAAAACCCGAATGAGCTTGAAAGCGCAAAGCAGATTATCGGCACAAAATTCGGCTACGCTTATAAATAATGATTAATCACTAATTAACAGCCTCGGCACTGCCGAGGCTGTTTGCTTTTTCGTAGGGGCTGATGCCCTTCATCCGCACAGTGTGCGGATTTCATCCAAACAAAGTTTGGATTTCATCGGCTTAGCCGATTTCATCTCACGCAGTGAGATTTCATTTAAATCCTCTGCTTTTTAATATTGATTAAAATATAAAAATATAATATAATATTATTATCTTTAATTACATTTTTAGGAGAACAGTATGACCGATAAAGTTAGAGCGTATTTACAAAGCATTAAAGGCAAAAAAGTTGCCTTTTTGGGAATAGGCGTAAGCCATAAGGAACTTATAAAAAAATTCGTTTCTCTCGGTGCCGAGGTCACTCTTTGCGATATGAGGGAAATGGATAAATTGCAGGAGGATTTGGAGGGTATCCGCGAGCTTGGAATATCATATCAACTCGGTGCTCATCAATTCGATAACCTCGAAAAATTCGATATGGTTTTCCGTACTCCCGGCATATACTTCCTTCGTCCCGAACTTCAGCAGGCGATTAAAAAGGGTGCGAACATAACAAGCGAAATGGAGGAGTTTTTCAAGTACTGCCCGTGCAAAAAAATCGCTATCACGGGCGCGGACGGCAAAACTACTACTACCACTCTTATCAGCGAAATACTTGCCGAGCAGGGTTACACCGTGCATAAGGGCGGAAATATCGGCAGAGCACTTTTGCCGATTATTGATGAAATAGACGAGGACGATTACGCTGTAGTTGAACTTTCCTCTTTTCAGCTTCTTTCATTTAAACAGTCGGCGGATATTACCGTTGTTACCAATGTTCAGCCGAATCACCTTAATGTGCATAAGGATTATGCCGAGTATAAGGACGCTAAAAAGAATCTCATTATCTATCAGCCCGAAAACTCCAAAACCGTTCTCAATTTGGATAACGAGGTAACGCGCGAGGAATATGCGCCGTTTGTCAAGGGCGAAACCGTTTGGTTCAGCAAGCTCACAAAAGTGCCCGTGGGCTCTTTTTGGGATATGAATAGCGGTAAAATATATTATACCGACGGTGAAAAAGAAACCTTTATTATGAACCGCGGGGATATTAAGCTTATCGGCGACCATAATGTTGAGAATTACTTGACTGCAATTGCTACAGTTTGGGGACTTGCCGATACCGACAGTATTTTAAAGGTCGCAAGAAGCTTCGGCGGCGTAGAGCATCGTATGGAGCTTGTAAGGGAATTTGACGGCGTGAAGTATTATAACGACTCTATTGCTTCCTCGCCCGATAGAACCATAGCGGGCTTAAAAGCGAGAAATGAAAAAGTCATCCTTATTGCAGGCGGACAAAACAAAGGTCTTAATTATGATAAATTGGGCGCTTTTGTAAATGATAAAGTTAAGGTGCTTATCTGTATGGGCGAAACGGGACCCGTTATTGCCGACAGTACAAAAAAAGCGGACAACTACAGTGAGGATAATATAAAAATTCTCTTTGCCGATACAATGGAAGAAGCGGTAAGCCTTGCAAGGCAAAATGCAAAAGAGGGCGATATTGTTTCGCTTTCTCCCGCTTCAACCTCTTTCGATAAGTATAAGAACTTTGAATATAGAGGCAGGCATTTTAAGAATATCGTAAAGGATTTAAAATAATGGAATTAAAAGAAATATTAAAGCAATTTTGTCTTTGCTCCTCCGCTTCGGGTGAGGAACAGGAAATAAGCGAAAAAGCGCGCGAAATTATGGCGCCCTTCGGCAAATGTGAAAGCGATTTAAGGGGGAATTTTTTCTGCCGAAAAGCAGGAAAAGGTAAGCATTATCTGTTGGATGCGCATATGGATCAAATCGGATTTACAGTTACCGAAATTTGCTCGGATGGCTTTTTGAAAATTGCGAAGGTCGGCGGCGTTGATTTTAGAGTTTTGCCCTCGCAAGAGGTAATAGTGCTCGGTAAAGAAAAAGTTTTCGGAATAATCGGCGCAAAGCCTCCGCACCTTACAGGAAATAAAGAGGAAAATGCTGCCCCGAAGCCCGAGGATATAGCTGTCGATACGGGACTTAGCAAGCAAGCGCTTGAAAAAATAATTTCTCTTGGCGACAGAGTTGTATTCAAACCGTTCTTTTCGGAGCTTTGCGAAAGTGTGGTAACAGCTACTTCCGTTGACGACAGAGCGGGTATGGCTATTATTGCTCGCGCTATGGAGATATTAAAAGAAAAAGGCTCAAACAGCCAAGTTACAGCCCTCTTCTCCGTGCAGGAGGAAGTGGGAAATCAGGGCGCGGACAACGCTTCGTTTGCGATTCAGGCGGATGAAGCTATAGCGGTTGATGTGTCCTTTGCTTCGCAGCCCGAAATCCCTGCCGATAAGAAAGACCACGCTATGCCTATGGGTAACGGCGTTTTTATAGGTTATGCTCCCGTTCTTGACAGGGAAATGTTTGAAAAAATGAAAGCCGTTGCCAATGAAAACGGCATTAAATATGAAATAGAGGCTATGGGCGGCAGAACGGGAACTAATGCGGACGGTATTGCAACTGCAGGCTGCGGCACAAAAACCGTAACTCTTTCTCCGCCTATCAGAAATATGCATACACCCGTTGAGGTAGTAGATATTAATGACCTTGAAAGCGTAGCGCAGTTAATAGCGAGGTATATTCTAAAAGAGGAGGAGCAAAAATGAAATATTTAAAAGAATTATGTGAAATTTCCGCTCCTTCGGGTGAAGAAAAAAGCGTTAGAGATTTTATTATACCTAAGCTCGGCGGCAGCGACTATTATATTGATAACGCAGGAAATCTTATTGTAGTCAAAAAAGGCAAAAAAACGCCTAAAAACAAATTAATGCTTGCCGCTCATATGGATGAAGTGGGCTTTATTGTTACATTTATTGATGATAGCGGTATGCTCAAATTCGATACCGTCGGCGGCATTGACGCGAAATCTTTGCTTGGCAAAAGAGTTAAAATCGGCGATAATATAGGCGTTATCGGCACAGTGCCCGTGCATCTGACCGATAAGGAGAGCGAGAGCAAAATGCCCAAGGTGAGCGATATGTTTATAGATATAGGCGTTTCGGGTAAAGAAGAGGCTCAAAAAACCGTTTCACTCGGTGATATCGGCACTTTCCTTTCGGATTACACCGAATACGGCGAAGGCTTCATAAAGTCAAAGGCTATTGACGACCGCTTCGGCTGCGCAGTGCTTTTGGATATATTAGAGAGTGAAACCGAGTACGATGTAACTCTTTGTTTCACGGTTCGTGAAGAAATAGGACTGCTCGGTGCAGGCGTTGCTGCAAACACAGTAAAGCCGGATATAGCCATTGTTATTGAAAGCACAACTGCTAACGATACCGTAGGCGTTTCGGGCAGCGATAAAGTTTGCTCTTTAGGCGAGGGCGCTGTGGTATCATTTATGGACGGCAGAACTCTTTATGATAAAACTCTTTACAGATTGGCTATGAACCTTGCCGAAGAGAAGGGAATAAAGGCGCAGACTAAAACCAAAATTGCGGGCGGAAACGACGCGGGCGCCCTTCAATCCGCAGGAATAGGTAGCCGAGTGCTTGCCGTATCCTTGCCCACAAGGTATATTCATTCATCCTCGTGCGTAGCTAAAAAAGAGGATATGCAAAGCGTTTCGGAATTAACAAAGGAACTGATAAACAGATTTGGTAATATATAATGGAAAATATTTTTGGAATTGATGAAAATATACTCTCTCTTGCCGACAGGGCGCTTGAAAAATGCTCGGCGGCATTTGAGAGAATTGAAAAAGTAAGCGAATATAATCAAAATAAGGTTTTAAAAGCCTTTATTAATAACCGTATTGGAGAGCAGCACCTTGTCGGCTCAACGGGCTACGGCTACGGCGATGCCGGCAGAGACGCGCTTGATAAAACCTTTGCCGACGCTCTCGGAGCGGAGGCGGCGCTTGTCAGGCACAATTTCACCTGCGGCACTCATACCTTGGGCGTGGCGCTTTTCGGCGTTCTGCGCCCCGGTGATACTATGCTTTGCGTAACGGGAACGCCTTATGATACCATTCACTCCGTTATAGGAATATCGGGCGAGGGTATGGGCTCTTTAAAGGACTTCGGCGTTACATATAAGCAGGTGGATTTAAAAAACACAAGGCTTGATTATGAAGCGATAGAGAAAGCGTTAAAAAATACCGAAAACTTAAAGCTCGTTTATTTGCAGCGTTCAAGAGGATATGACTCGAGACCTACTTTAACTACTGCCGAAATTGAAAAGGTAGCGGCGCTTGTTCACTCTCTTAGCGATGCGATAGTTTTCGTCGATAACTGTTACGGTGAGTTTACCGATTTTAAAAATCCTACCGAGGTCGGCGCGGATTTAATGGCGGGTTCGCTCATTAAAAATGCAGGCGGCGGAATAGCCAAAACAGGCGGCTATATAGCAGGCAGGAAAGATTTGGTTGAGCTTTGCTCTTACCGTGCAACAGTCCCGGGACTCGGTGCGGAGGTAGGTGCAAGCCTCAATGAAAACCGCTCTATGTTTATGGGACTTTTCTCTGCTCCTCATGTAACGGGAGAAGCGCTCAAAACTGCAGTTTTCGCAAGCGCATTGTTTGAGCTGTTAGGCTATGAAGTGAGCCCTGCGAGCGATGAGGACAGATACGATATAATTCAGTGTATAAAGCTCGGCACGGGCAAGGCGCTCGAGGCATTTTGCCGTGGCGTTCAAAGCGGCGCGCCGATAGATTCCTTTGTTGTGCCCGAGGCTTGGGATATGCCGGGCTATGATGATAAAGTTATAATGGCTGCGGGCGCGTTTATTTCGGGTGCGTCAATCGAGTTTTCGGCGGACGGTCCCATGCGCGAGCCGTATTGCGTTTGGATGCAGGGCGGACTGAATTTTCATTCCGCAAAAACAGGGCTTTTGCTCGCGCTCGAGCAAATGAAAAAGGCAGGAGAAATAGATGTATAATTTTAAAGGCATATCCTCAGATACTATAATGCTCCTTGAAATGAACCGCTTTAATAACAATAAGCCTTTTTATGAGGAGCACAAGAAGGAAATAAACGAGGGTGCGAGGCAGCAAATGGGTGCGCTTTCTCTTGACTTAGCCGACACTCTTTATGATATTGATGAAAACATTTTGGTGAATCCGAAAAAGGTTTCAAGAATTCGCCGAGATACCCGCTTTACCAAGGATAAAACACTTTACAGAGCGAATGTTTGGACTATTTGGCACAGACCGCTTGAGCAGGGCGAAATGGCGCCGGGTATGTGGGCGGAAATTTCACCGCAGGCTGTCAGCTGGGGCGTTGGTTTTTGGGGCGCAACTCCAAAATTTATGGCTTTTTTCAGGCAAAGTCTGCTTGAAGATTATAAAGAATTTGTAAAAGCGTTTTTGCCTCTTGTTGAAGCGGGCTTTGTCTATTTCAGCACCCGCTATAAAAGGGATAGGGAGGGCACCGACCAAATTCCCGAAGTATTAAGGGAAGTATATAATCAAAAGGAGCTTTATTTTATGGGCGCAAGTCCCGATTTAAGCCTTATTGCAGACGCTTCGTTCGTCGATTTTATGAAAGAACAAATGGAG
>CADBNM010000087.1 GCA_902796055.1 Oscillospiraceae bacterium | reverse complement strand
GCGGCCTGTGCCGTAAAAATAATTACTTTCGTACATAACTTTTAACTCCCTTCATTAAAATTCAAGAACTTCAGGCTTCTGAGCGGCGTTGTTGTGCTCTGCGCCCTTGTAAACTCTGAGTCTTGTTAAAGATTTTCTGCCGATAGTGTTTGAAGGAAGCATACCCTTGATAGCCATAGTCATAAGCTTTTCGGGATTTTTCTTCATAAGCTCACCTGCAGAGATGGACTTTAAGTTACCGATGTAACCTGTGTGATGATAATAAATTTTCTTTGATGCTTTAGCGCCTGTAAGCACTACTTTATCAGCGTTGATAACGATAACGAAATCGCCGCAGTCAACATGGTTTGCAAAATCAACCTTGTGCTTACCGTTGAGAATTTCTGCAGCCTTTGCAGCAACTCTGCCGAGCGGTTTGCCCTCAGCGTCAAGAACATACCATTTACGCTCAATTTCATTTGCCTTTGGCATATAAGTTGACATAATTTTTCCTCCGTAAATTTTTTAGTGCCCGATTATGATACCACAAGCCCTTTTTCAAGTCAACACTAAATTTAAAATAAATTTGAAAACCTCGTATTTTCTCGTGTTTTCTCGGTTTTTCTGCCATCTTGCTCGATTATTATTTTCGCTTTGACTTTCTCCTTTTCTCTGCTATACTAATGGTATGGATAAAAAAATAAGTAACAATAAAAAGAATATAGGGCGTATAATAATCCTCATTTTGCCCGTAGCGGCGGCGATTTTATTAAAGGTTTATTATGAGCCGTTTTGCGCGCTGCTGCCTAAAGTTCCCGAATGTGTTTTTCACAGATTCGGCTTGCTTTGTCCCGGTTGCGGTGCGACAAGGGCATTTCTTGCGCTTTTCTGGGGCAAGGTGATAAAAAGCATACGCCTAAACCCGGCGGTGTTTCTCGGCGCCGTGTGGTTTGCGCTGTTCTATATCGAGCAGATTTTCCGCCTTTTCGGCAAAGAAATAAAAATTTACCCGCGAAATAAGTGGTTTTACATTGCAGCAGTTTCACTTTTGCTTGTCTATTTCATTTTGCGCAATATCCCAATGTTTTCATTTTTGACAATAGCATAAAAAAATTACGGTGCTTCCGATTGGAAACACCGTATTTTTTATGAATTTATGACTTTTGTTGACTTTTTAAATTATTGGGCGATGCACTCGTCGAGTGCTTTAATAATTGCCTTTTTGTCCATTCCTCTGCCGATGAACACAAGTTTATTGACTCTGTCTCCGTAAACGGGGTGCCAGGCCTTAGCAATATCGGGGTTCATAGCGAGGATTTGCTTTCTTTCCCTTTCGGGGAAAGCGGCTATCCAGTCGCCGTCGTCTGTAGCGGTTTTGAGTTTGCCGCTCTGCTCAAAAATAAAGGCGACATTCGGCTGCTCTTTTACCCAGAAAAGCCCCTTAGCTCTGATGATATTCTTAGGCCAGCTACCGAAAACAAAGTTTTCAAATTTGAGTTGGTCGAAGGGTTTAACATTTTCGTAAACGAAAGTCGAAATGCCGTATTCTTCCGCTTCGCCCTCTTCGTGATTATGTTCGTGGTGGTGATGGTGATGATGCTCGTGCTCGTGTTCGTGTTCGTGCTCGTGTTCGTGTTCGCCGTTTTCACCGTCAAGTTCCATAGCCTTTATCCAGCCTGCGCTCGAAATGGTCTTTTCATAGTCGAAATTATCTGTCGAAAGCACCTCGCCCACATTAATTTTACCGTAATTCGTTTCAATAATTTTTGCTTCCGGCTGTAAGGCTCTGATGACATCAAGAACGTCTTTTTTCTCGCGGTCGCTTATTTCATCAACCTTATTTAAAATAATTGTGTTGCAGTATTCAATCTGCTGAATTAAAAGGTTTTCTATGTCCTCTTCGTCGAGGTTCTTTTTGAGCAGATGTTTGCCCGAACCGAACTCGTCCGCCATGCGCGCCGCGTCAACAACGGTGGTGATTGAATCGAGGTAGCATACCGCGGGAGCGTCAATGCTCGGGTCGGAACCGTCAAGTATGCAGATGGAAGCGGCAATCGGCGCAGGTTCGCAGATTCCCGAAGCCTCGATGAGTATATAATCAAACTTGCCTGAGGTTGAAATCTCTATGAGCTGGTTGATTAAATCCTCTTTTAAAGTGCAGCAAATGCAGCCGTTTGAAAGCGGCACTAAGTTGTCGTCCTGCTGTGTAACTATGCCGCCTTTTGCAATGAGAGAAGCGTCGATATTAACCTCGCCGATGTCGTTGACTATAACCGCAACCTTGTATCCCTCCTGATTGTTTAAAATGTGGTTCAAAACAGTGGTTTTGCCTGCTCCGAGATAGCCTGTGAGGAGCGAAACAGGCACTAATTTTTCCTTGTTAATCATATTCATTTACCTCTTCATATATCAATTTCAAGCTCAACGGGACAATGGTCGGAGCCGAAAATATCCGAGCGTATTGCCGCCGCTTTTATCTTGTCTTTTATCCTGTCCGAAACGCAGAAATAGTCTATGCGCCAGCCCGCGTTTCTGTCTCTTGCGCGCATACGGTAGCTCCACCACGAATACGCCTCGGTTTTATCGGGATAAAGGTAGCGGAAGGAGTCCGTAAATCCCGCAGCCAAAAGGTTTGTGAACTTTTCTCTTTCCTCGTCCGTAAAGCCTGCGTTACGGTGGTTAGTGTCGGGGTTTTTAAGGTCGATTTCCTTGTGTGCAACATTCAAATCGCCGCAGAAAATAACGGGCTTTTTCTCGTCTAATTTCTTCAAATATTTTCTGAATTCATCCTCCCAAACCATTCTGTAATCAAGCCTTAGAAGCTCGTTTTTGGAATTGGGAGTGTAGCAGGTTACAAAATAAAAGCTTTCGTATTCCGCGGTGATAACTCTGCCCTCGTTGTCGTGCTCGCCAATTCCGATGCCGAAGGTGACATTAAGGGGCTTTGTTTTGCAGAAAATCGCCGTGCCCGAATAGCCCTTTTTCTCAGCCGAATACCAATGCTGTTCGTAGCCGGGGGTATCCATATCTATTTGGTTGGGCTGACACTTTGTTTCCTGTATTGCAAAAATGTCGGCGTCGGCGCTTTCGAAAAACTCATCGAAGCCCTTTTTTCGGCACGCGCGGATACCGTTTACATTCCAAGACACAAATTTCATAGTTTTTCACCTCGCATTTTTTCCAAAAAAGTATAACACATTTTGTTCAAAATTACAAATTTTTGCAAAATTAATACTTTTTAGGGATAAAAACCTACTTTTTTTATTGACTTTTTATATAAAATAAGATAAATTATTATTACTAAGTTTAGTTATTGGGTGAATTATGCCCAAAAGCATTTTTTAGAAAGGGGATTTCCCAAATGAAAAAAGTTATTTCTCTCTTATTAGTTGTACTTCTTGTTGCAAGCTGTTTTATCGGCTGCGCAAAGAATGTAACAATCGAGTGTACCTGCGACTGTAACGCACAGGCAGACGGCGGAGACGCTACCAAGTACACCCAGCTCAAGGCTAACGGCAAATCGGGCGTTGACTGCTCAACCATGCCGAGCGACAAGGCAGCTATCTTGAAGCTCTACAATGATGTAGGTAACGCTACAAAGGCAGCACAGAATCAGAAGGTTTCTAAAACCGACCCCGGTGCAAAGACCTCTATTAGCGATTTGAGCACAGGCGGCAAGCCCGCGTCGGACGGTACAATGAACACCGTTAAAGGTCTTGTTAGCAACTTCGCACCCGAAGGCGTAACCGCTGATTACACCTTTGTAAACGGCGAGGATGCTAATGTTAAGGACGAGGATGGCAATCCTTCAAAGCTTATCAAAGTTATTCCCGTAGGCGGTCAGGAATATATGTCGTCTCTTACCGACGCTGATATTTCCGACGCTACTATCGAGGAGCTTGAAGACGGTTATTGGAAAGTAACTATCACAGTTAATCCCACTCAGATTGAATTCAAAGACCCCAACAACAATCCTCCGACTCCTCAGGCTAAGTTCACAGGCGTTATGGCGTCAGGTGACCTTCTCAAGTCTTTCGGTCCTGCTAAGATTACTCACGCAAACATTAACTACAAGGAGTCTGTAGCAACTGCTGTTATCGACCCCGCTTCAGGTTATATGGTACAACTTGTTCACCACATGGATTACGATATGGCTGTTGAAGGCAAGATGGGCTTCGAGCTTCAGGGTACCGTTAATGTTAAGTCCGACATCATCTATAACTGGACGGAAATTGGCTGATTCGTTTAAATTCTTAAATTTAGCGACAAGCAAATTCAGAAAGGAGTTAGTCAATTGAAAAAATTAATTGCGGCAATCATGGTCGTTATAATGCTCGTTTCATTTACGGCATGCGGCCTTGTTAAAACAGTTACTGTTACCTGTACCTGCCCCGGCTGCGTAGCTGCAGCCGAAAAAGAAAACGGCGGCGGAGATGACAGTGGCGTAGATTATCAAAAACTTAACGCATCATCAAAATCGGGCGTTGACTGTTCAACCCTTCCGACTGATGCGGCAGGAATTCTCAAACTTTACACCGATGTTGCAAACGCAACAAAAGCTGCAAAGGACCAGACAGTTCAGGTTATTGCAGAGGGTGCAAAAATTCAGGTTGGTAAAATCACTATAGATTCATCCGGCAAAGAACTCAGTTCCGCTATGATGAGCACTGCAAATAAACTTATTGATTCGTTCTCACCGAAGCCGGAGGACTATACCTGTCACTTTGTGAACGGTAAGGACGCCAACGGCAATAAAACTACACTTTCCAATGAAATCAGAACACCTGTAAATACTCTTCCCGCTTGGGAACAGGAGTATATGTGCGAACTTTCTGCAGACCAGGTTAAAGAGGCTACTGCGGAAGAATTGCCTGACGGTTACTGGAAAGTGAAAATTGTGCTCAACGAAGCGGAGGTTACCATGACCGACCCGAAGGTTACTCCCGATTCTCCTCACGCTCACTGCATGGGCGTTGTTCAGGCGGGCGACCTTCTTACAGACTTCGGCGGAAACGGCACAATCTACTATGCCGATATGACTTACAGAGATTCCGAAATCATCGCGGTTATCGACCCTGCTTCCGGTTATCTTGTTCAACTTCACACAGCCCTTTATATCTACGGTGACGCTAAGATGGATGTTACCCTTATGAAGATTGGTAAGGTTACTGCAAGCCTTGAAAAGACTACTTATATAAACACTTATAACTGGTCTGCAATTGCTTAAAACTTTTAAGAGATAAATATATAAATGCTATAATTCTGCCTGTTGGCAGCGAAACAGTCGGCTCTTGCCGACTGTTTTTTGTGAAAGGTGTAGCACTTTTATTAAATATATGTTAAAATATATATTACATTATTATATCGGGAGTGAAAATTATGTCACAGTGGGATAAGGATTATCTCGGACTTTGCAAAAAAATATTAAGCGAGGGCGTAGAGGTTGAAAACCGAACCGGAATTAACACAATAAAAGTACCCTCGCACCATTTTCATTTTGATTTATCGAAGGAGTTTCCCGTGCTCACCACCAAGCAGCTCTTTATCAGGCAGGCGGTGCTCGAAATGCTTTGGATTTATCAGGCGCAGTCAAATGATGTGCGCTGGCTGCAGGAGAGAAGCGTGCATATTTGGGATGAATGGGAAATTGATGAAAACGGCGTTTGGACGGCAACTCAGCTTCTGCCCGATGAAAACGGCGAACTCAAAAAGCAACTCATTCACAAGCAGTTTCCCAAAGAATTTGCGCACACAATCGGCACGGCTTACGGCTACATTGTAAACAAATTTGGTATGACGCAGGAATTGATAGACAAAATAAAAAATCACCCCGAGGACAGGCGCATGGTAATGACGCTTTGGCAGAACGATTACCTTGATACCGCCGTTTTGCCTTCTTGCGTTTGGTCGAGCGAATGGGATGTCACCGACGGTAAGCTTAACTGCTGGGTGCATCAGCGCTCTTGCGATGTGCCGCTGGGACTTCCGTTCAATGTAACTCAGTATGCAACGCTGCTTTGTATGCTCGCCAAGGTCTGCGGCTTAAAGCCCGGCACTATTGATTGGAGCATTAAGGACGCGCACATCTATGTTAATCAGGTTGACGGCATTAAAGAGCAACTTAAAAGGCTTGAGCAGCAGGGAGATTTGCCTGCGCCCGAGCTTTGGCTTAACGATGAGGTTAAGGACTTTTTCGACTTCGATAATTCGGCTGAATGTAAAGATGTTAAACTGATTAATTATAAGCATTTGGGCAAAATTTCTTTCCCGATTGCGCAGTAGGTGAATTATGTTGATTTCTATGATTGCGGCTGTAGGAAAAAACTATGAACTCGGCAAGGAAAACGACCTTATTTGGCACTTTAAAGAGGATATGAAATTCTTTAGGGAAAAGACCTTGGGAAGTACGGTGATTATGGGCAGAAAAACCTTTGAATCCCTGCCTAAAGCTTTGCCTGAAAGAGACAATATTGTCATCACCTCAAACCCCGATTATAAGGCGGAGGGGGCGGCGGTCGCTTTCAGCCTTGATGAGGCGCTGAAAATGGCGCAGGGAAGCGAAATTTTTATAATCGGCGGCGCTAAAATTTACGAGCAGTTTTTGCCCTTATCGGATAAAATTTATTTAACCGAAATAGAGGCGGAATGTGCCGACGCAGACACATTTTTTCCTCGCTTCGATAAAGCGCTGTACAGCGTTCAAAAGCTTGCCGAAAAGGAAGAAAACGGAACAAAATTTTCGCACATTTTATACACAAGAAAGCAAATGTAAAACTATATGTTCTCTCTTGCGCTCAACTTTTAAGGTTGGGCGCTTTTTTGTTGTTGACTATTTGGTGCTATAGTGCTAAAATAAAAAATGATTAATTATATATTTTTAAAGTTTTAAAATTTTTTTATTTTATATTATATTATATGTGTGAGGAACGTATGGCGGATAATGTGAAAACCGGCGTTGTTATTGCAACCTATAAAAGAGATAAGGAATTAAAGCGGGCTCTTGAGTCGCTTGTCGGGCAGACTTACAAGGGCTTTGAGGTCGTGCTTGTCGACGACAGCGCCGACAGTGCTTGGCAGCAAAGAGTTAAGGATATTGCAAAAGAGTTTGAGTCCTCGCTCAATATTAAACTCATTACGAATAAAGTAAATCTCGGCTCTGCCGCTTCAAGAAACGAGGGCATAAAGAATTCTTCCGGCGAATACATTACCTTTTTGGATGACGATGATATTTATTTACCCGAAAAAATCGAAAAACAGTTAGCGGATGTTGAAAAAGCGGGCGCGGATTACGCTTTGACCGATTTGTATCTCTATTACGACAACGGCGAGATTGCCGAGAGGCGCACCCGCGATTACATAAAAAGCTATGAACCCGAGGAGCTGCTTCGCTACCACCTGCTTTACCACATGACGGGCACCGACACCTTTATGTTCAAAAAAGAGTATCTGCAAAAAATCGGCGGCTTTCCGCCAATTGATGTCGGCGATGAGTTTTACCTGATGGAGCAGGCTATTTTAAACGGCGGCAAGTGCTGTTATTCTCCGCATTGCTATGTTAAAGCATATGTTCACAAAGGTGAAGAGGGCGGACTTTCAAGCGGTCAGGGCAAGATTGCCGGTGAAAACGCTTTGCACGAGGAAAAGAAAAAGCATTTCGGCGAATTGAAGCGCAGCGATGTAAGGCAAATCAATGCAAGGCATTATGCGGTGCTCGCCTTTGCTCATTTAAGGCTTAAAAAATATCCCGCCTTTGCTTCAAATGCGGCAAAAGCGGCGCTCATTTCACCTAAAGGCTGCATTAAAATATTAAAAAAACGAATTTGAGGAAAGCTTATGACACTGCAAATTCTTGTTTCAACAATGTTCAGAAACGATTATTCCCTGCTTGATAAAATGAATATTCACGCTGACGCAGTCGTGGTAAATCAATGCGAGGAAAACAGCGTTAAGCGCTTTGAGCATAAAGGGCACAGCATAACTTGGATTAACTCCGATTTAAGAGGAGTCGGCAAGAGCCGCAACACGGCGATACTCGCTTCAAGCGCGGATGTTTTGCTTTTTGCCGATGACGATGTCGTTTATGATGACGGCGCTGCTGATAAAGTGCTCGCTTATTTTGAAAGTAACCCCCAGACCGATCTTGCGGTGTTCAATCTTCCGTCGCTCAATCCCGAGCGTCCCGAGCCGCTTGTCGGCAAGCCGTATAAGCTGCGCTACCGAAACTGCTTAAAGTTCGGCGCATTCAGAATTGCGGTAAGGCGAGAAAGCATTTTGAAGAAAAATATTTTCTATTCTCTGCTTTTCGGCGGCGGCGCGCCGCATAAAGCGGGCGAGGACAACCTCTTTATAACCAATTGTATTCAAAGAGGGCTGAATTGCTTTGCAAGCGATATGCAAATAGGCACCGTTGCGCAGGAACAGTCCACTTGGTTTACGGGCTATGACAATAAATATTATTTTGACAGAGGCGCGCTTTTTGCGGCTATGTACGGGCGCTTGGCAAAGCCTATGCTTGTGCTCTTTGAAATCAGAAAGCCCGACAAGGCTATGCTCAGCCGTTTGAAAACACAATTCAAGGGTGCAAGCTCTTTAAGCTCCCGCTGACCAATTCAAAACGCAAAAAAATTCGAACCATAAGGAAGATTATTTATGCAGTTAAGTACATTAATCAATACGGACAGACAGACGAATGTCGGAAAAATATATTTCACCTATCTGTTCTTTATGCAGTTTTTGCATATTATAGGTTACAACGCCAAAGGATCGAATATCGATACTTTCTGGAAAGCGTCGGTCATAGGCATGGTAATGATTTATGTTGTTATTAAAAACAAGTTTAAGCTTGCGCCGCATATGACTACGCCGTTTGTTATCTATATAATTATAAACCTTGTCGCTATTGCCACGAAGCCCGATTATATGGGCGGCACATGGGCTACGGTTATTGTCGATGTAGTCGTTATCTCGGCGATGGTATATCTGTTTTATGCTTTCCCCTCAAACTTAAAAGACAACAGTTATGATGATTTAGACTGGTATTTGAAAGCCTACATTATCTTTATGATTGCGGCTACGATTTATAATCTTATCAAAAACCCGTCAAGCGTTTTCGGCTTCATTAACAACAAATCCGTTTATTCCAATATGATGATGTCCTTCTTCGATAATAAGCAGACCTTCGGTATGTTTATTCTTATGGCGGTTATTTGCTCGTGCTTCCAATACGCTTTAACTTCAAAGAAAATATATGCATTTTTAATTGTCTACTTTGTAGCGTATTTGTTCGTCTGTCTGTCAAGAACGGCGTTGCTTGCAGGCGTTGCATTCCTTGTTCTGGCTTTGATTCTATCGATCAGGTACAATTCAAAGTTCTTCATTTTCCTGACGGTAATGGGCGTTATTGCGCTCGCCGCGGCGTTCCTTATTCCGCAACTGAGGAACTTCATTAACAATGTTGTGCTTGATACCGATGTAACCATAGAACAGAGAAACACTATTTGGGATACCGCTTTTAAGTCGCTGATAGGTATACATCGTTGGGTAGGCTATGGCGACGGTATGACCACCAACGCATTAAGAACCATGCACACCTCAAAATATGCGCACAACGGTATAGTTCAGGTTCTTATAACAGGCGGATTTATAAAACTTTTCCTCTATGCGCTTGTTACATTCAGGTGCCTTAAGGCGATTTTATATATCAGAAAATTTGACGCTCTGCTTTCAAATCTTTTCCTTGCGACAATCATTTCCATTTTCATTTACTCCATGGGCGAGGTTATCATTCTTTACGATACAACGGCACAGTCCGTTGCGGCAACGGTGCTGTGCTCGGGCTTCCCGATAATGTTTGAGAGTTACTTTAGAAATAAAGCCGAGAGCAAGGAGCTTGCGAAAGAGTTACAGGTATGAAATCAAAATTAAAAAGACAATTGGAGGACGCTTGGCGCGCTCCGTTTAAAAAGCAATTGAGAAAAGGTTTAAAAAGAGAAGATTTTTTAATCATCTCAAGCAACTGCATAGCGGGAACGCTCTTGCATGATTTGGGATTGCCTTTTAACACTCCCACAATCAATACAACCATATATGACTTTCCGCAGTTTTGCGAAAATTTGGAGGAAAACTTAAAAATTACTCCCACCTTGGCGGAGGATCAGTACAAGCCCTATCCGATTTTTCAGATAAACGGCATTAACATTCACGCCGTTCACTATAAAAGCGGTGAGGAATTCTTGTCTGCATGGGAGAGAAGAACAAAGCGCTTTTTTGAGAAGCTGGACGAAGGATACGAGGTGCTTTTAATCGCAACCGACGCTCAACTCAGAGAAGAGGGCTACAAAGAGGCTTTCCAAAACCTTGAGGGCTACAGAAAGGTCGCCTTTTGCAAGGATAAAACCGATTTTAAGGATTTTGTTTTCGTTCCGGGTTATGAAAATGAAACCGCGGCGGGCGATTTAACCCGTTTTGCGGATAAAAAGGGAACAAGATATTTTGAAAAATATTTTGATTGCTTAAAATTTATCAATAACGATTAGGTGAATTATGAAGGTTTTGCAGATTAACTGTGTTTATGCTAACGGCAGCACGGGGAAAATAGTTGAAGACGCTCACAAATATTATTTATCGAACGGCATTGACTCGGTGGTTGTTTATGGCAGAGGACAAGGCGAAAGTGACGAGAATTTATATAGAGTGTCATCCGAGTATATTGCAAAATTTCGCAATCTGCTTTCAAGAGCAACAGGAAATATTTACGGTTACGGCAGAGCGGATACAAAAAAAATATGCAGTATTATAAAAGAAGAAAAACCCGATATAGTTCATCTTCACTGTATTAACGGATTTTTCTGCGATATTTACAGTTTGTTGGAATTTTTAAAAAGCAATAATATCGCAACCGTTTTAACTATGCACGCAGAATTTATGTACACGGGCAACTGCGCTTATGCTTATGATTGCGAACAATGGAAAAAAGGCTGCAAAAACTGCCCCGATTTAAAGCAGGCAATAAATTCAATCAACAAAAAGGCACCCGAAAAGAATTGGCAAAAGATGTATAATGCGTTTTCGGGCTTTGAAAACTTGATTGTAACAGGTGTGTCCGATTGGATTAGCGAAAGGGCGAAATGCTCGGATATTTTAAAAGGAAAAAGCATTTTTACCGTTTTAAACGGATTAAACACCGAAGCATTTAATCTGAATAAAGAAACGCCCGAAGTAATTGAAGAATTGCGTCGGAAGAATAAAAAAATAATTCTTTATGTTACGCCTTATTTTGAAGATGAAAACAAGGGCGGTAAATGGGTTCTTGAATTAGCCAAGAGGCTGAAAAACGAGAACATACAATTTGTTGTAGCGGGAAGTAAAACCGAAGAATACAACATAGATAACATAACATTTTTAGGAAGAATAGAGAGCGCAGAGCAATTGGCTTGCTATTATGCAGCATCCGATATTTGTCTGCTTACCAGCAAGCGCGAAACCTTTTCAATGGTTACTGCCGAGTCGCTTTGCTGCGGCACTCCCATAGTGGGCTTTGAAGCGGGCGCACCCGAAATGATAGCGCTTAAGGACTACAGCGCCTTTGTGCCTTACGGCGACTTGGATGCACTTGAAGCGGCTGTAAAAGAGTGGCTTGCGAAAGATGCCGATAAAAAAGAAATCAGCCTTGCCGCTTGCAAAAAGTATTCAAAGCAGGCGATGGCTGAGGGATATATAAATATATATAAAAAGTTATTGGAGAAATAAGTATGGCGGGAAAAATTGATTTTGTTCTCACTTGGGTGGACGGTTCAGACCCCGATTGGATAGCCTCCAGAAATAAATACGATAACAACGCTTCGGGCAATAAGGCGGCTCACTACAGAGATATGGGTACGCTCAAATATTGGTTCAGGGCAGTTGAAAAGTATGCGCCGTGGGTAAATAAAATCCACTTTGTAACCTGCGGGCAAACTCCCGAGTGGCTTAATACAGAGCACGAAAAGCTTCATTTAGTTTCACATTCCGACTATATGCCCAAAGAGTATTTGCCGACCTTCAGCGTTAATCCTATTGAAATGAATTTCCACAGGATTAAGGATTTGGAAGAGCAGTTCGTTTATTTTAACGACGATACCTTTCTCAACGCTCCCGTAAGCGAAACGGACTTTTTTAAGAACGGCAAGCCCTGTGACAGCGCAGTGTTCTCCGCGCTTATACCGAGCGTTAAAAACGATGTTATAACAAATATTCTCTTTAATGATTTGCTGCTTATAAATGCAAACTTCAATAAAAGAGCCGCGCTCAAAGGCAATCTCGGGAAGTGGCTCAATTTAAAATACGGCAAAAAAATAATCAAAAATCTTTACTATTTGCCTATCGGCAAGTTCACGGGCTTTGAAAATCCGCATCTGCCTAACCCCTTCTTAAAATCGACTTTAGAGCAGGTTTGGGAAGCCGAGGGCGAATATCTCGATATGGTTTCAAAAAACAAATTCAGAACCAAGGAAGATGTAAATCAGTATCTTTTCAGATATTGGCGGCTTGTTAAAGGCGACTTTGTTCCTTCTTCCGCAAAAATAGGCGAGTGCTTTGTGCTCGGAAACGATAACAAGATTATCGAAAGCCACATAAACTCGAAAGATATAAAGCTTATTTGCATTAACGATAATCCTTTGCTTGAGGAAACAGAAAAAGAAGAAAAGTGGTTAAACGCTTTGCTCGAAAGTGCTTATCCCGAAAAAAGCAGTTTTGAAAAATAGAAAGAAGATATAAATGAGTTCAACAGTAAAAAAATCGTCATACAATTTCATATTCGGCGTAGTAGGCGAGGTTATTGCGGTCGTCTGCGCCGTTGTAGTGCCGAGGTTTTTTATTCTCAGCTTCGGCTCCGAGGTCAACGGCTTTATCAATTCCATAAATCAGGTTTTCGTTTATGTTGCACTGCTTGAAGCGGGCGTAGGTACTGCCACGCTGCAGGCGCTGTATAAGCCTGTTGCCGAGGCGGATGAAGATAAAATCAACTCTGTTCTTGCGGCGTGTAACTACTTCTACAAAAGAACAGGTCTTTTCTATGCGCTTATTATAGTGGCGATTGCTTTTATTTATCCCGCGCTAATTAAGAGCAATCTTAATTATTTCTTGATGGTAGGCATTATACTTATAACAGGTCTCGGCGGCGCCTTACCCTATACCTTTCAGAGTAAATACCTGATATTATTAAAAGCCGAAGGCAAGAATTATATTGATACAAACTGGGCGACCTTCCACGCCGTATTTCTTTCGGGCGGCAAGGTAGTATTGCTTATGATGGGTGCAAATGTGCTTGTTGTTCAGGGACTTTACCTTTTCCTTGCCATAGCAAAGAGTATTTTTTATGAAATCTATATCCGAAGTCATTATAAGTGGGTTAATGTTAAAGTCGAGCCGGACTTTACGGCTACCGAGCAGAAAAATTCGGTATTAATTCACCAGATAGCGGCGCTTGTGTTTAACAACACCGATGTTTTGCTTTTAACATTTTTCTGCGACTTAAAAGCCGTTAGTATCTATACGCTTTATAAGTATCTTTTAAATCTCATCAGCACCTTTATTCAAAACGCCACCGAGAGTGTAGCTTTTAAACTGGGACAGGAATACCATAACAAAGAAAAGTTTTTGCGCATGTTCAATGTCTTTGAAATGCTACATACGACCTTGACTTTCAGCCTGTGTATGACTGCGTGCTATTTTATGACGCCCTTCTTGAAGCTCTACACTAAAGGAATGGATATTAACTACATAATTCCTTATATGGCTGTTCTAATGGTTTCAGTAGAGATTTTGACTTACGGCAGGCTTCCGACTCACAGAGTTATATACTTTGCAAAGCACTTTAAGAAAACTCAGGCGAGAGCGATAGCCGAGAGTGTAATCAATCTCGGCAGCTCGATTATTTTCGTTCAGTTTTTCGGTATAAGAGGCGTTGTAATGGGTACAATTCTTGCCCTCCTTTACAGAACCTTTGATATAATTATCTATTCGAACAAACGAATTCTTAACCGACCTGTGTGGAAAACGATGAAAACATGGTTGATAAATATTATTTTTGGCGTTTTAACCTACGGTCTTTACAAAATTTTGCCGATAAGAACCGATAACTACATTATGCTTGCAATAAGTGCTGCGGTTATGTGCATTATAGTATTCCCGCTGCAATTCGGTACGGTTATTTTGCTCAATCCGCAGGAGAGAAAAGATTTGGTTTTGGCAATTAAAAATATTTGGAATAAGAGAAAGAAGAAAAAGGCTTAGTATGGAAAAGCAAAAAAAGCAGGTTTTGTTTTTAACAAGAACTCTCGGCAGGGCGGGAGTGGGCGTATCGCTGATGTCGCTTTTAAAAGTGATAGATTTTGATAAATACGATTTAACGCTCGGCGTGCAGTTTCCTTATAAGGAGCTTGAAAAGGAAGTGCCCGAGTGCGTTAATATCGTTTACTACGGCGAAATAACCTCCCCTCTGTATAAAAAGATATTCGATTATAACAGCGCCCTTGCAAAGCGCAGGCATAATCCGCTTCAAACTCTTGTGTGGCACCTTTTAAACAGGCTTGAGGAGTGGCGAATGGTTTATAAAGTGCGTCACTGCTTTAAAAGAAGATATGATACCGCCGTTGCCTATCATCAGGGTATGGCGAGTAAGTATGTTATGCATCATACCAAAGCCGATAAAAAAATAATGTGGTATCACGCTTCGGTTATAGAACAGCCGTGGTACAAGGAACTGTTCCGCAAATCCGATAAAGTTATAACCGACTCCGAAAATGCCCGCCGGGTAATGCTCGGCGAGTGGGGAAGCGAGTTTGAAGAAAAAATAGTTTCAATGAACTGCGTTATCCCGCTTGATGAAATTCTTTTAAAATCCGAACAGAGAACAGAGTTTGAAAAAGATGAGAGCAAAACGCTCATCCTCTCTTGCGGCAGGCTCGGCAAAGAAAAGGGAATGGACATAGCGGTAAAAGCCGCAGGTATAATTAAAGAAAAACAGCCCGAGTTTAAGTTTGAGTGGATAATAGTTGGTGGCGGTTCCGAAAGAGCGAAAATCGAAGCGATAATAGCAGATCTTGGCTTGGAAGAACAGGTTAAATTGCTCGGCTTTCAATTTAACCCGTACCCCTATTTTAAAATTTGCGATATTTATGTTCAACCGTCCCGCCTTGAGGCTTTCGGTCTTACGATGGCGGAGGCTATGTGCTTCAATAAGCCCGTTATAACCACCGCAACGGCAGGCGGGAAGGAAAACATTACGGACGGCGAAAACGGACTCGTTTGCGATATTGATGAAAATGCGCTTGCAAACAGCGTGCTTAAAATGGTAAACGATAAGCCGCTAAGAGAAAAAATCATCGCAAACATAACTGCAGACGATTACAGAAAAGAAATAGAAAAAAAGAGAGAGTTTGTAAACTCGGTATTGGATAGCGACATTAAATAATGAAAAACAAGGAACCGAAAGTATTGATAATAAGCAATAACTGTTTGAGCCGTAACGGCTCGAACGGTAAGGTGCTTGCCGAAATGTTCGGGAAGTTTAAACCCGAGAATCTCGCGCAGTTTTATATTCACAACGAAAACCCCGATTTTTCGCTGTGCAAAAAATATTACAGGGTGACCGATAAGCAGGCGGTAAAAAGCCTTGTGCCGTTTATTAAGGCGGGCGGCGAAGTGCCTTATTGCGAAAATGAGGAAGCGGCGGAGGATAATGCCGCAACCAAAAGGCAGGGACACCACAACGCGCTTATTTTCTTAATCAGGGATATTATTTGGTCTTTGGGCTTTTGGCGCCGTGGTCTGCTTAAATGGGCCGAGGAGTTTAAACCCGACCTCGTTTTCTTTCAGGTTGGCGACTCGGCGTTTATGCCGAATATTGCCGTAAAAACAGCCAAAAAACTCGGCGTTCCGCTTATGCTCTACTGCACCGAGAATTATTATTTTAAAGAACATAATTATTTTACGGATAAAAGATTTGCATTTTGCTACCCCTTTTTCAGAAGGCGTCTTGTTAAAGCGTTTAAAAAATTAATCGGTGCAAGCAAATGCGAAATATACAACAGCGAGTTTTTAGCCGAGCTTTATGAAGATGAATTCGGCAAAAAAGGCAAGGTTATTTATCAGGCAACCTCGCTTAAAACCTTTGAGAGCGAAACGGGAAATGATATATATAAATTTTCCTATGCCGGCAATTTGGGACTTGGCAGGCATATTTCTTTAATTGAAATTGCCAATGTTATTTCCTCTCTTAACAGCGAATATAAACTCGATGTTTACGGTAACGCCACGCCCGAAGTAAAATCCGCACTCGATGAATGTGAAAATATAAATTATCACGGCGCAGTGCCTTACAGCGAGGTTATAAGCGTTATGGAAAAAAGCGATTTTCTGTTCCACACCGAGTCTTTTGATAAGGAAATGATAAAAGACTCCAAAACCGCTTTTTCCACCAAAATTGCGGACAGCCTTGTCTCGGGCAGGAACTTTGTGCTATATGCAGATAAGTCTCTTGCCTGCACCAAGTATTTATTAAAATATGACTGCGCTTGCGTTATCACCGAAAAATCAGAGCTTGAAGCAAAGCTTACAGATTTTATAACTTCGCCCGATATGCAGAAAAAATACAGGCAAAAGGCGCTTGAAGTAGCGAGCCTTAATCATAATGCGAGCGTAAACGGCGAGAAATTTAAAGACATTGTTTTGGAGTTAGTATGAGTGAATTATTGAAAAAGGTTCAGGACACCGAACTTGAAATAGTTTTGGAGATTGACCGAATTTGCAGGGAAGAAAACATTGAATACTACCTGTATTACGGCACGCTTATCGGCGCCGTAAGGCACGGCGGCTTTATCCCGTGGGACGATGATATTGATATTGTGCTTTTCAGGGAGGATTACGATAAGCTGATGAAGGTGCTGCCCGAAAAGCTCGGCGAAAAGTATTGGCTGCAAAACTATGATACGGACGAGGAGTATTGGCATTTATACGCAAAGGTGAGGAAAAAAGGCACTCTTTATAAAGAGAAAAACACCGAAAACATACCCGATGAAAAGTGCGGAATATGGGTTGATATTTTCCCGCTTGATAACGCGCACCCGAAAAGGTCTGTTGATAAAGCGGTAAACGGTATTCTCAAAACCATGGAGTTTGCAATAAAGCAAAAAGTGCTTCAGGTGCCGAACAGCGAGTTTTCAAGAAGGTTCTTGCCCCTTATTAAATTTTGGGAACTGTTTTCAAAGCAGTCTCTTATAAAAAAAGAGGACAAGCTTTTAAGGAAATTCAACAAGCGTTCCACACCTTACTGCACAAATATGGGCAATGTTGCGCCCAAGGCGCCCACGCTTTATAAAAAAGCAAGCTTCGGCGTAAAGCGCATAAGCTTTGAGGACGAAATGCTGCCGGTACCGCAGGACTTTGACGATATACTTACCACCTGCTACGGCAACTATATGAAAATACCGCCCGAAAACGAACGCTTTGTGCACACACCGACGGATGTAGTAGTTTAATTTGAAAGGATGAAAAATGAAATTTTTAGTTTTAGGCTGTAACGGTATGGCGGGGCATGTTATTTCGCTCTACCTTAAAGAGAACGGACATGATGTAACAGGCTTCGACCTGAGAAAATCGAATTTGGTTGACTCCATAGCTGGCGACGCTACCGATTTTGCTTCGCTTAAAAGAATAATCACCGAGGGCGAATATGACATCGTGATAAACTGTATAGGCATATTAAATCAATTTGCCGAAAGCAATAAACCGCTCGCAGTGCTTTTAAACGGCTATTTGCCTCACTTTCTTGCCGACGCCACAGCCGATATGCCCACAAGAATTATACATATGAGCACGGACTGCGTTTTTTCGGGCAAAAAGGGCGCTTATACCGAAACCGATTTTCAGGACGGCGAGCTCTTTTATGACCGCTCGAAAGCGATAGGCGAGCTTAACGACGATAAAAATATAACTCTCAGGAATTCAATTGTAGGACCCGATATAAACGAAAACGGCATAGGTTTATTAAATTGGTTTATGAAGCAAAGCGGCACGATAAAGGGCTACACGGGCGCTATTTGGACAGGGCAAACCACCCTGCAGCTTGCAAAAACCATGGAGCAGGCGGCAAAATGCGGCGCGACGGGGCTGTTTAACGCCGTGCCGGAGAAAAGCATAAATAAATTCGATTTATTAACTCTTTTCAACGAGAGCATAAGAAAGGAGCCGTTAATAATCGAGCCGTTTGATGATTTTAAGTGCGATAAGTCCTTGGTAAGAACCAACTTTGAGGGCTTTAGTTATAAAATACCCGATTATGAAACAATGGTAAAAGAGCTGGGCGAATGGATGCGCGAGCATAAATCGCTTTATCCTCACTATAATCTGTAACAGGAGAAAACTATGGCTACTAAAAAACTGAAACTTATGACAATAGTCGGCACAAGACCCGAAATAATAAAACTTAGTGAAATTATGAAGAAGTGTGATGAGTATTTTGAGCATATTATCGTTCACACAGGTCAGAATTACGACTATACTCTTAACGAAGTATTTTTTAAAGAATTAGGCATAAGAGAACCCGATCATTATTTGGGCGTTGTAGGCAAAAATATAGGCGAAACAATGGGTAATGTTATAGCAAAGGCTTATGAGATTATGAACGTTGTAAAGCCCGATGCCGTGCTTGTTTTGGGCGACACCAACTCCTGCCTTTCGGTTATTTCCGCAAAGCGCCTTAAAATTCCGATTTTTCATATGGAAGCGGGCAATCGTTGCAAGGATGAAAATCTCCCCGAGGAGGTTATCCGCAGAATAGTTGATGTTACAAGCGATATTAACCTTTGCTACTCGGAAAACGCAAGGAAGTATATTCTCGACAGCGGCGTAAAACCCGAATACACTCATGTTGTGGGTTCTCCCATGGCTGAGGTTCTTAAAAATTGTCTCGATAAAATCGAATCGAGTGATGTGCTTGAAAAATTGGGGCTTGAAAAGGGCAAATACATTCTTCTTTCCGCTCACAGAGAGGAAAACATTGATATTGAAGAGAACTTTATGAGCCTTATGCAGGCTGTAAACACTATGGCTAAGACTTACGATATGCCAATACTTTATTCCTGCCATCCCCGCTCGCAGAAGTTTATTGAAATGAGGGGCTTTGAGTTTGATAAGCGCGTAATTAAGCATAAACCTTTAGGCTTTTTCGATTACAACAAACTCCAGCAAAACGCATTTTGCGTTGTGTCCGACAGCGGAACGGTACCCGAAGAAAGCGCATTTTTCAAATTCCCCGCAGTTTCAATCAGAACCTCAACCGAGCGCCCCGAGGCTATGGAGAGAGGCGTCTTTACCGTGGGTTCAATCACCTCGGAACAGGTGCTGCAGGCGGTTGATTTGGCAGTTCAAATGCACCTTAACGGCGACGATGCAATAGGCGTTCCCGCTTATGAGGACGACAACGTATCGGTTAAAGTTATAAAAATTATTCAAAGTTATGTCGGCATAGTTAATAAAATGATTTGGAGAAAGTGAAATAATGCTTATTGATGCCGCGGTTAATATTTTAGATTATTTTAATAAATATGTGCCGTATATCAAAAAAGGATTTGTTATAGATATACCGCTTTTATGGAAAGCGATAATAGCGGTATTTGCCTTCGCCGTAATTATTTTGGCGGTATTTTTGCGAAAGCGGGAAAAACTTGAAACGTCCGGCGCGGTCGCGTTTACACTTCTTGCGATATACCTGTTTGTGTTTTTTGTTTGCGCAATTATTTTAAGGCAAGCCGAGCCTCACCCAAGGTTAAGTCTCGATGTTTTCTGGGCTTATAAAAAGTGGCTTGTTGAGAAGCAAAACTTTTTCCCCGAAATTGCCGGAAATGTTTTAATAATGATACCGATAGGCTTTTTGCTGCCGGTGTGCTTAAAAAAGAGCGCGAGCGTAAACAAACGCTTTTTATTTACCGTGGGCACGGGCTTTGCGATAAGCTTCTCAATTGAGCTTATGCAGTTCATATTCAAAAAAGGGCTTGCGGACGCCAATGATTTATTGAATAATCTTTTGGGCATAATAATCGGATTTTTATTATATTTAATAACAGTAAGGGTTGCCGAATGGGTGAAGAAATGACCAAGGAAAAACAGTTTATAATCAGGGTTTTATCCGATTATATATTGAAGAAAAAAACTGAAAATACACCCGATTTGGATTGGGAAAAGGTGCTTGAAATATCGAAGATACATCAAATTTCGGGCATAGTTTACTCTCAGTGCAAGGAGTTTATAAGCAAAGCGTATTCTTTTGAATTTTTAAAGGCATATGCTTATTGCGTGCATGCTTATGAAAACAGAATCAATCTTTTATCCTCGCTGACAAGGCGTTTTGAACAGAGCAATATAGCTTATATTATTATCAAAGGCACGGAGGTTGCGCCTTACTATCCCTGCCCTCAGCTGAGAACGATGGGCGATACGGATATAGTCGTAAAATCCGAACAGCGAGCCGCCGCAGGCGAAATAATGCTTTCGGAGGGCTTTGTTAATGAATCCGATTATGATAACAAGGAATGGGTATATGTAAATGAGAAGCTCAAGTTTGAGCTTCACGACAGCCTTATCTATGATGAAATAATCAACGATTCGAAGCACGAGGAATATTTCGGCGACTTTTGGCGTTATGTTGAAGGCAACAAATTAGATTGGAATTATCATTTTCTTTTCCTCATTTTGCACCTGAGGAAGCATTTTATGAATTCGGGCGTCGGTTTCAGGCAGTTTATGGACATTGCTGTTCTTGCAAAATACAACGAGGAATTGGATTGGGCTTTAATAGAGCAAAAGCTCGGCGAGCTCGGTTTGCTTGATTTTGCTAAAATGTGCTTAAGCTTCTGCGAAAAGTGGTTTGGCGTGAGCTCACCGCTCGGAGAATGTGAAACGGACGAGGATTTTTACGAGCAGTCAACCGAAATAATATTTTCTAACGGCATTTTCGGCTTTGATAATGAAGCTAACTTTAAAAACGACGCTTTAAATCATTTAAGGCAAGAAAACGGTTCGTTCTTTACAATGGTAGGCATTGCGCTTTCAAAGGCGTTTCCGCCTTACAGAATGATGATATTGGAGAAGCACTATGCTTTCTTGAAGGGCAAGCCGTTTTTGCTGCCCATAGCGTGGATATACCGCTTTTTCAGAGGTATCAAGTATAAAAAAGTTGGGCAGGAGAAAAAAAGAGTGTTCAACGACTCCTTCGTTTCCAAGGAATTTATAGAACAGAGGACGCAGCTGCTCGAAAAATGGGGATTGTAGAAAATTTTAACGAAAGCTGCTTCGCAGATGAAGTGTTGACTTAGCGAGTTCAATTTTTTGAGCTCGTTTTTTTGACGCTTATTTGCAAAAATGTAAATAAGCAAGGTGAAATATGTCAGCTGTGAGCTGTATTGCAAATTTTCACATATTGTTCATAATTCTTCACATATCTTTTACATTTCCTTTATATCCCTTTCACATATAGCGGTTATAGTAATAATCGAAGAGAGGATAACAGAACTCACAAAACAATAACTAAACTAATTTGCAGCTAAGCTGCTAACAAGCAGCACCACTTCTTTTCTCCTCTTTAGTCCGCCGAAAGCGGAACGCTTTCGGCGGCAGATAGGGCAACCTATACTAATTACGCTATCATCAAATGTTTGATTTTCATACTTTTTCTCCTTTTCAACAATTTAAGAAGCGGACGAAAGTCCGCAGAAGCAAAAAGCGGAGTAGTTATACTTCGCTTTTCGCTTTAGCTTTCGCAGAGAGCGGATGAAAGCGTGCAGATTTTTTGTTTAAATATAGTCACCGCAGTTTTTTGCGTATAAAAACAGTATAAAGCTTGCTTTTTGCTCCCTATTATATTGTTATTAATAATATTATATATAGAAGATTTTAGTGGAGAAAATCAGCGTATAAAAACCGCCGCTATTTTTATGTAAAAATTGAACAAAACTCACATCCAAAACAGCGCAAAACGACTAAAAAATCAAAAAATATGTGAAAGTTTATCACAATTATAGCGAAAACGCCTTTTCAGACCAAAATTTGTAAAGTTTGAAACCTTTACAAAGGCAGAGTGTAACAAAAGCATAACATTCTGTAACTCTTTTTCTGTCACTCAAATCCCCTGTAATGCCCTAAAAAGTGCAGAACAAATGAAAGAAAAGTTGCAAAAATCACTTAAAAATTGAAAAAATCGGCAAATGTAAAGGTGAAAACTTTACAAACTTGCAAAAAAAGTGCAAAAATGCCCGAAAAAGGCTCATTTTTGCCCTGAAAACGCCGATTTTCGATTTGACAAAAAAATGCCTTTGTGCTAAAATGCCGAGCGTTTTGTGAGAGAAAGAGAGGTTTTATGATTAAACTTAGAAAATTTGCAATCACATTCACGCTTATACTTGCGGTACTTTTGAGCACGGCGGCAATAGCTTTTGCTTCGGTTTCCGGCGGTACGACAGTAAGCATAACACACACAGGACAGGTAGTAGATACTATCGAGTTTAACGGGCATAAAATAGGAGCTAAGTATTCCTTAGGCGGAGGCTACGGCTCGAGCGATTATTCGTGCGCAGCGTTCGTTATGCGTTTTTATAAAACGGTATACGGCTTTGATGTTTGGAATTTATCCTCCTGCTATTCGACTCCCGTTTGCTCAAACGCTAAAACATTTAATCAAACTAATTCACCCCGCATAGGCGATATAGTCCGTTTTCAGGACAGAACTCACTGGGCGCTTGTAAAAAGCGTTGAGGGCGACAAGGTAACCCTCATAGAGCAAAATTGGGGTATGTATACCTCGGGCGGCTACTGTGCTCCGATTAACAGAACCGTAAAGGTAGGTGACTCACAGGTTTCGTTCTTCACTTATTCCGCATATGAGAATAAGGAGGAGGTTGAAATCAGCGGCGGTGATTTCTCCGCTTCCGTTGCAGAGCCGATTGAGGAAAAGAAAATTGCATTTGCCGAGCAGGACAATTTAAAAACAGCCGAGAAGCTTGACACTATCGACAGTGCGTTTGACACAGCGCTCACCAAAACATTTAAATAATATTTTTAAAAAATGACCGACTGCGTTATAAAGCGCAGTCGGTACAGCGTGTAGAAAAACCTTTTTCTACACGCTGAGCAGATGTTGAAAGAGTGAGATGAAATCCGCCAACTGAAACGCTGAGGCGTATG